>JAWLAO010000002.1:0-300000 GCA_041395445.1 Gammaproteobacteria bacterium
ATGAACATAATTTCTCTTTCCAAACCATAGCATAAAAAACTGCTATCGAATAAAATGCCATGTCACAAATTTAAAAAAACAGGCAAGGATTTTTCATAGCTGATGAGCAGCGGTTTTATACATCTCAATATTCACTCAGAGTTTTCCATTGTTGATTCGACAATCCGGGTCAAGCAAATCGTTGCTCATGCTCAGCAAAACAATATACCGGCTATTGGTGTTTGTGATTTGAATAATATGTTTGTTGCGGTGAAATTCTACAAAGCAGCGGTTTCTGCTGGTATTAAGCCGATTTTAGGTGCAGAAGTGTTGGTTCTGGATGAGCATGAGAACATGTATTCAATGACTTTTTTGTGTATGAATCATCAAGGTTATCTCAATTTAAGCGAGTTGATTGCTCAGGCTCATCAGAATGGTTATTACAAAAACCGACCGATGCTAAGGGAGGAGTGGATTGCGAGTCATCACGAGGGTTTGATTGCCATCAGCTGCAATCAAAGAGGCGATATCGGACAATTGGTTCTTGAGAAAAAGCTGGAACTGGCTTCTGAAAAGATTGAAAAGTGGAAAAGAATTTTTAGCAATCGTTTTTATCTGAGCATTGCCCGAGTGAACCGCTCGGATGAAAAATGGCACAATGAGGCGACAATTTACCTTGCAGCTCATCATGATGTCGCGTTAGTGGCGACCAATGATGCCCGTTTTCTCAAGCCTGAGGACTTTAATGCACACGAAGCAAGAGTTTGTATCAATCAAGGTTTAATAGTCGCTGATCCTCGTAGAGAGAAGAATTACACCCGAGAACAGTTTTTGGCAACGCCTCAGCAAATGCTGGAGAAGTTCGAGGATATTCCACAAGCCCTGCAAAATAATGTTGAAATTGCCAAACGCTGTAATTTTGGATTTGAGTTTGGTAAATATTATCTACCGGCTTTTCCAATTCCTGAAGGCGAAACCGAGGGTGAATATTTCCGCAGAATTACAAAAGAGCGCCTGAAACAATTTTTACAAAAAAACGGAACAGCAAAAGGATTCAGTGAAGAAGATTACTACGCCCGACTGAAATTTGAAGTCGATATTATTCTGCAAATGGGCTTTCCGGGATACTTTTTAATCGTTGCCGACTTCATAAACTGGTCAAAAAATAATGAAATTCCGGTTGGACCGGGCAGGGGTTCGGGAGCCGGATCTTTAGTTGCTTTTGTGCTAAAAATTACTGATTTAGATCCGTTGAAATACGAACTGCTGTTTGAACGATTTTTGAATCCGGAAAGGGTTTCCATGCCTGACTTTGACGTGGATTTTTGCATGGACAGACGGGATGAAGTGATTGAATATGTCACCAAAACCTATGGAGCGAATCAAGTTAGCCAGATTATCACATTTGGAACCATGAGTGCCAAAGCGGTGGTTAGAGATACCGGTCGGGTTTTGGGTTACCCTTATCCGATGGTCGATGGAATTGCCAAATTGATTCCGAATGATTTGGGAATTACATTGCCCAAAGCTCTGGAAGAATCCCGTGAGTTGAGTTTGCTAAAAGAAACTGATGAAGATGCGGGAGAATTGTTGGATATGGCTTTGCAATTGGAAGGCTTGACCCGAAACACCGGAAAACATGCCGGTGGTGTAGTGATTGCTCCAAGCAAACTGAGCGACTTTTGTCCGGTTTATAAGGACAATCATTCGGAAGGAATTCTCAGTCAGTTCGATAAGGACGATGTGGAAACCATTGGCTTGGTGAAGTTTGACTTTCTCGGATTAAGAACTCTGACAATTATCGACAATGCAGTTCGAGCTATCAATGCCACTTATAAGCATCCGGTTGACATCAGCAAAATTCCACTCGATGATAGCAAAACTTTTGAGCTGTTAAAGAAATGCCAAACCACAGCGGTTTTCCAGTTGGAATCCGGCGGTATGAAAGCGTTGATTGAGCGGTTGGTTCCTGACTCGTTCGGTGAAATTATTGCACTGGTGGCGTTGTACCGTCCCGGACCGCTGGATTCGGGAATGGTTGATACCTATGTGGAGTGTAAGCACGGTCGCAAAGAGCCCGATTACATGCACCCTGAAATTGAGGAAATTTTAAAACCAACTTACGGCGTGATCCTTTATCAGGAGCAAGTCATGCGTATTGCTCAGGTGTTGTGTGGTTACTCATTGGGAGCTGCGGATATTCTGCGGAAAGCCATGGGTAAGAAAATTCCCGAAGTGATGAAAAAACAGGAAAAAACATTCGTCGATGGAGCGGTGGAAAACAATGTTGATGAATCCTTAGCCAAATACATTTTCAGTATGATTGAAACCTTTGCCGGCTATGGTTTTAACAAATCTCACTCGGCCGCTTATGCCTTGATTGCCTATCAAACCGCTTGGCTGAAAGCCCATTATCCGGTTGAATTTATGGCATCCGTTTTATCAGCGGATATGGATCACACCGATAAAGTGGTTCATATCATTGAAGACATCAAGTCGATGAAAATCCCTGTTCTCAAGCCTGACATTAACCATTCCGATTATTATTTCAAAGGGACCAAGGAAAAAGACGCTATTGTTTATGGCTTGGGTGCGATTAAAGGTGTTGGTAAAGGTGCAGTTGAAAGTCTGATGCTGGAAAGGCAGAATGACGGCGAGTTCACCTCGATTTATGATTTCTGCGTGAGGGTGGATTTACATAAAGTGAACAAACGAACTTTAGAGGCGTTGATTTTATGCGGTGCTTTTGATGAGTTACATCCGAACAGACAAGCACTCATGCAAGGCATGGAAGGTATAATCAAAGCTGCATTGCAGAAAAATCAGGACGAAGAATCCGGACAATTTGATTTATTTGCCATGTCCTCAGTGAAACAAACCAACGAGATGCCAATCCCGTTACCTGAAATTGATGATTTTGAGGAAAACCAAAAACTATTTCATGAACGAGATATGCTCGGTCACTTCATGAGTTGCCATCCTGTTTCTTTGCTCAGAGAATGGTTATCAGCCATTATTCCACAAACCATCTCATCAGTTTTGGCACAAAAACCAAAAGATATTACACCGACTGATAATGATGAAAATCGCAACCGTAAATTTTCGGGAAAACCTGTTGTTGTTGCCGGATTGATAAATTCCGTCCGAGTCAGAAATGAAAACTCAGCGACGGTTTTGATTTCTGATGAGGAAGCCGAAATTGAAACCACTTTTTTCCGAGAAAGTTATTTTGCCAATCAGGAAAAGATGCTCAAAGATGAAATTGTAATCATCACAGGCGATGCCGGAGTTGATAGTTTTTCTAATCGTTATATCATTCGTGCTAATCAAATTCTCACTCTTAATGAAGCCATCGCGACCTATTGCAGTAAAATCGGCTTCATCACTTCCACACCTGATTATCAAAAATTCTCACAGCAGCTAATCAATTTGATAGAAACTCATGGTAAAGGCAAAGCGCGGATTTATATCCATCACGAACAAAATGGCATTGTTTCAAATATTAAACTCGGCGAAAACTACAAAATTCGTCCTTCGTGGAAACTTTTAAATGAAGCTGGATTATTGCCTCAAGTTGAGAAAGTCATCATTAAATAAAAAAAGCCTGTGGTAGAGTTAAACTCTCCACAGGCTTTAGTTTCATCAAACTTTAGAAGTTATTTATTCTTCGTCAGTTTTATTGATTTTGGCGGAATCTCCGGCTTTCATGATTGAAATATTTTCCGGTTTGAAATATTTCTTCACAGCCATATTCACTTGTAATAGGGTTAAATCTTCGATGGCTTTTTCGAATTTTTTATCCCATTGCATGTTTCTGCCTAAATCTAGGTTTCCTGCAAGAGTACGAACCAAACGACCATCTTTGGCGCGGTCAATGCGAGTGTTTTGCAACATGCCTTTTTTCGCATCATCCAGTTCTTGCTGGGTGAAACCACCTTCAATCACTTTGTCCAGTTCTTCTTTAAAGCCGATTTCCACTTTTTCCAGATTTTCAGGAGCACAGATGGCATACGCACCAAATGTTGCGACTTCATCATAGGAACTGGCATTGAAGAATGAACCGGCACCATAACTCAAACCATCTTGCTGTCTCAGACGATTCGCCAGACGGCTGGAAATAAATCCGCCACCGAACATTTGATTCGCCATTTCCAGAGCCGGATAATCGGGATGATTGTCATCCATCTTGATTTTCACCATCGCTGCGAATGCCGCTCCGGCTTTGTCAGGCGTATTGATAAATTCATTGACACTATCCACTTCCGCCACTTTGTTTGGAATTCGGCTGTAAGGAGTTTGACTGTTCCATTTGCCAAGTGTTGAATTCAGTTTTTCCTGAATGGTATCAATATCAAAGTCGCCGACGACTCCGACGTCTGCATCCTGAGCACCCATGATTTGTGCGTGGAATTGTTTCAAGCTGTCGGTTGTTACCGCATTAATCGCATCAATTTCCTCATCAATGCTCATGGAGTAGCGTGGATGACCCGGTTCAAACGGATTGAGATATTTGCTTAATTGTTTGAAAACCTGTGCTTGAGGTTGCTGTTTTTGCTGTTCTAAAGCGACAATGCGTTCTTGCTTCAATACATCCAGTTCTTTTTGATCAAATACCGGAGTCTTCAGCATTTCATCAACCAAATCGAGAACTTGTGGAAGATTTTCACGAACAGTTTTAACAGAAATAGAAGTTCCGGTTGAGCTTCCATAAACGGATACATCCGCTTTTAATTTGTCAAACTCTGCCTGTAATTGCTCGCGTGAGTATTTCTCAGTTCCACGATTCAGCATGGACGAAGCAAAGCTGCCGATCATGCCTTTGTTGAATAAATTTTCTAAGTTACCAAAGTCGAGATTGATATTGACAACAACAGATTCTCCACGAGTTTTCTTAGGAAGATAAATAACTTTTGCGCCGTTATTCAGATTTTTCAATGTTGTGCGACTGTCAATGTTATCGTGTGTCGGATCAAAGTCTTCACCTTGAGCAATGGCTTCGCGTCCTTTGTATCCGTCCAGCATTTTCGCAATATCATCTTCGCTGAGATAAACTAGAGAGTCAGCACGATCAGGCTCTTGTTCCGGTAAGAATAAACCTAAAGTACGGTTGTCATTGACCAGATACTCTTCTGCAACGCGTTGAACATCTTCCAAGCTCACATTTTCCATGCGGTCGCGATTCAGGAAGAATAATCTCCAGTCACCCATACCAACCCATTCACTCAGATTTTTAGCAATTCTTTCAGAAGATTGGAAACTTAATTCAATTTCTTTGATAATTTTTGCTTTTGCATTTGTTAATTCTTCTTCAGTGATTGAGTTTTCTTTGATGTTTTCCAAAGTTTCGATCATTGCTGTTTCAGCCGGAGCTATGTCATTGTCTTTCGCAACTTGTGCCATGAACGTAACAATTCCCGGCTCAGCCCATTGGAATGGAAAACCAAATGCATTCGCTGCCAATTGTTTTTTAACCAAATTTTTGTGTAAACGTCCAGATTTTTCATCAGAAAGAATATTCGTCAAAATTTCCATTGCCGGGAAGTCTTCATGGCTTCCGGCAGGAATGTGATACATCGATGCCAAAACCTGAACATCGCCCGGACGACGAATAGTCACTTGTCTTTCACCATCCTGAATTGGATCTTGTGTATAAAGTTTTGCCAGTTTTCTATCAGGGCGTTTTAATTTACCGAAATACTTTTTGACTAACTTGATAGTTTCTTCTTCATTGATTTTACCGGCAACAACCAAAACAGCATTATCCGGTTGATAATATTTTCTGTAGAATGCTTGTAAATTGCTGATATCCACATTTTCAACATCGGAGCGTGCACCGATAGTGCTTTTACCATAGTTGTGCCAGTCAAATGCAACGGACATCATACGTTGAATCAAAACACGGATTGGGTTGTTTTCACCATTCTCCATTTCGTTTCTGACAACGGTCATTTCGCTATCCAAATCTTTTCTGGCAATAAAAGAATTCACCATTCTGTCAGACTCCAAGTCCAAAGCCCAGTTTAGATTTTCATCAGTTGCAGTGAATGTTTCAAAATAATTGGTGCGGTCAGTCCATGTTGTTCCATTCGGCTCTGCACCGTGGTCTGTTAGTTCTTTGGGAATATCTTTATGGTTGGGTGTTCCTTTGAAAACCAAATGCTCAAGTAAGTGAGCCATACCGGTTTCACCGTAGTTTTCATGCTTGGAACCAACTTTGTAAGTGATATTTACGGTAATGGTTTCCTGTGTCGGGTCTGGGAATAGCAAAACCTGCAAACCGTTATCCAGTCTGTATTCTGTAATTCCTTCAACCGAAGTAATTTTTTCAACTCCCTTAGGAAGTTTAGCTAACGTCAATTGTGAGACTGAAACCAGTACCAATAATAACGTCAATTTTATCCTGTTTAACATTAATGTTTCCTCAGTTATTTAAAACTTCTGATTTTACCGAAAGATAATGTTTGAAACACTAGTCCATAAGTCATGGATTGCTGATTATTTTGTTTCTTAATGATAGATTTTCCATGACTTGTTAATCAAAAAACATGTCATTCGCCATATTGTTTTTCTAGGAATCATTCAATTATAATAAAAAGTTATCATCTCAAGATTAATGCAAGTTGGGGAGCTTAATATGGAAAAAAATATAATCATTTTATTTATTTTAATAGTTATTGCATGGTGGCTTCTGAAAACACCTTCATTTACGGACTCAGTTACCAATACTGAAATTAAATATCAAATTAGATATCCGACAGGTTCTTCGGATGATGATTTGCCGATAGTTATAGCTCTTCATGGTAATGGAGATACGGTAGAAAACTTTTATAAACATACTTTTGAAGGGTCTGGTGTTCATGCCAGAGTGATTCTGATTGAAGCCCCTGATAAATACTGGCCCTATATACAACACGAACTGCAACGATACAGTTCTACAATAGCATCTTTTGCAGAATATGTTTATCAAGAGTATTCTCCTTCACATAAACCTTTGCTGTTAGGTTACTCAGGAGGTGGAGTTGTTGCTTATTATTCTGCTTTAACTGAATGTAATCGTTATTCATTAATTATGCCGATTTCAGGCATGTTAAGAAAAGATATATTGCCAGACAATATCAATACAGATTATTCATGTAAAGTGAAGGCTTATCACGGAAAGACTGATAATGTCGTCAGTTTTAGCGGGGGTGAATTTGCAATTTCTGAAATACAAAAACACACTAACTCAGCTGAACTTGTAAGTGTGGATGGAGATCATCATGTTATTTTCAGAGATTATAAAAAAATGATTCTTGATGATATCAAATATCAGTTGGTTACTGATTAATTACTGAGTAATTACTATCTCAGCAAGGCTTTAAAAAAATTTCTTTAGTTGCATAGCATCAGGTACAGGGCAAGCTAGCCCTGATAGAAATACCAACTAATTTCGGAACTGAGAAACAATTTGAATTGACTGGATCTCAGAAATTCAAAAAAACAAACAGGCAAATATTCAAAAAGGCATAGCATTTGAATGCCTGTTATTAAATGAGAAATTAGTTGGATACTTTGTTTGAGTTTTATTATATTTTTTTTAACTTATACAATAAATCCAAAGCCTGGCGTGGGGTTAAATCATCCGGATTGATTTGTTTAAGTTCTTTTTCTACGGCAGATTCTTCAGGAATGGCATCGAAAAATGAAGTTTGAACTGGAACGGGTTCATTTGAATGATTATTTTGTTCTAATTGTTTGAGTGTGGACTTGGCATTTTGTAAAACTTTTGAGGGGATTCCTGCCAAAGCCGCAACTTGTAATCCATAAGAGCGTGAAGCCGCACCATTTTTTACGGAATGTAGAAAAACAATGGTATCTTTGTGTTCAATCGCATCCAGATGCACGTTGGCAATGTTATTAATTTGTTCATCCAGCTTAGTCAGTTCAAAATAATGAGTGGCAAATAATGTAAATGACTGGTTAATTTGTGCCAAATGCAATGCACATGCCTGAGCCAAAGCAAGACCGTCATAAGTGGATGTGCCACGACCGATTTCATCCATGAGAACTAACGAATTTTCTGTGGCATTGTGTAAAATATTGGCAGTTTCGGTCATTTCCACCATAAAGGTGGAACGACCTTTGGTGAGATCATCTCCGGCACCAATCCGGGTAAAAATCCGGTCAATTTTGCCAATTTTTGCCGATTTTGCCGGAACATAACAGCCAATCCCTGCCATCAATACAATCAAGGCATTTTGACGCATATAAGTCGATTTACCACCCATATTCGGACCTGTAATAATCAGCATTTGCGTATCTTTATCGAGTTTCAAATCATTTGGCTCAAACGGTGTGTTTTGAATTTGCTCAACAACCGGATGGCGCCCTTTGTGAATTTCGATACAGTTATCATCAGTTAATTGCGGACGACAAAAATCTAAAGTGCTTGCCCTTTCTGCAAGATTGGTAATGACATCGAGTTTTGCAATATTTTGAGCGGTCTTTTGCAAGTAAGCAATATCATCAGCAAATGACTCCAATAATTCCTGATAAAGCTCTTTTTCAAATGCTAAAGATTTTTCTTTGGAGCTGAGAACTTTATCCTCAAATTTTTTCAATTCAGGTGTGGTGTAACGCTCCACTGCTTTCAGGGTTTGACGGCGGATATAATGTTCCGGTGCTTTGTCCGAATGCAGCTTGGAAATTTCAATATAATAGCCGTGCACACGATTGTAGCCGACTTTCAGAGCTGAAATTCCGCTGGAATCTTTTTCTCCTTGTTCAAAATCCAGCATATATTGGCTGGCATCGGTGCTGATTCGGCGTAGTTCATCCAGATCAGAATGATAACCGTTGGCTATCACTCCGCCATCCCGGATCACCATCGGTGGATTCTCTGTGATGGCTTTATCAATCAATTCGATAATATGACTATGTGTTTGCAGGTTATTATTGAGATTATTGATTTCATCATCGTTAATTTGATTGAGCAGTTGTTTAATCGGATCAATTTGTTTCAATGATTGCGATAAAGTTATTAAATCCCGGGGTCGAGCGGTGAGCATGGAAATTCGCGTGCTGATGCGTTCGATGTCACCAATGCCTTTGAGAATGTCCTGAATTTCTATCGTCAAATGATTCTGCATAATTACTGTGATGAGATTCAGACGCTGATTCAGTCTTTCACGATTTTGCAAAGGCTGTTTAATCCAGCGACGCAGTTTCCGTGACCCCATAGCTGTTGTTGTACAATCCAGTAGTTCACAGAGAGTGTGTTTGGTTTCGCCGTGATTGTTGATTTCAATTTCCAGATTTCTTCGTGTTCCTGCATCCAAATGCAGAAATTCATCCAATAATTCGGTTTGAATCGGTTGAATGTGTTTCATCACGGATTTTTGCGTGTGCTCAATGTAATTGAACAAACATCCTAAGGCATTCACTGTCGGCGAAGATTCCTCCAAGCCAAAACCTTTCAAATCCTGCGTATGATAATGCTTGCAAACGACCAGCATGGCGGTGTCTTTATCAAAATCCCACGATGGTCTTTGCGAAAGCGGAAACTGGCTCAATTCATTAATTAAGCTACAATCTTCCTCAAGTAAAATTTCACTCGGAGCCAGTCGTTCCACTTGAGCCAGCAAAGTTTCTTTGTTAGCAACTTCCAGTACGTTCACTCTGCCGGAGCTGAATTCACAGGTTGCCAGTCCGTAACCATTTTTATGGCTAAAAATTGCAATGAGCAGGCTTTCATTGCGGGCATCCATCAAGGCTTCTTCAGTCACGGTTCCTGGAGTAATAATGCGAACAACCTTACGTTCAACCGGTCCTTTGGATGTCTTTGGATCGCCGATTTGTTCACAAATTGCAATCGATTGTCCTTTTTTTACTAATTTTGCCAGATAAGGTTCGACTGAATGATAAGGAACACCACACATGGGAATTGGCTTGTCATTGCTTTTCCCACGATAAGTCAAGGTGATATCGAGCAACTTGGATGCTTCAATCGCATCATCCATAAAGAGTTCATAAAAATCACCCATGCGATAAAACAGCAACATATTCACAAAATCGGCTTTGATTTTGAGGTATTGTTGCATCATCGGAGTGTGTTGTGTCTGACTCATATCACTGAAATATTTAATCCTTGTTTTGAGAAAGTCTTAGTTTGAAAAAAATGTAAGATTTTAACTGATTCATCCGTCTTTTGGGTGATAGAATGTCTAAATCGGAAGAATAATTATAAATCATGAAGAATATTAAAAAAATAATTAAATTCATCAAGGATAACAAATGGGCGTCCATATTATTTGAAATTTCAATCATTGTGGCGATCCTATGGGCTTTTTCCTGGTATCAAAATCGTGGAACTTTAGCAGCAAATGAACAGCCTGCACCAAACTTTAACCTGAAGTCTTTAAGCGGTGAAAATTATCAATTATCAGACCTCAAAGGTAAAAAAGTGGTGGTTTATTTTTTTGCACCTTGGTGCAATGTGTGCCATCTGAGTGCCAGTAACTTGAATGATTTGCGCGAAGCAAGAACGAATGATGAGCTGGAAATACTGGCAGTTGGTTTGAGTTATGAATATCCGGCTGAAATTCAGGATTTTGCCAATGAATTACAATTGAATATTCCTGTCCTTTATGGAACGAATCAACAAATGGAAGATTATCAAATCAAAGGCTTTCCGACCTATTTTGTAATTGATGAAGATGGTCGGGTGACGCACCGTTCCGTGGGTTATTCGACAGAAATTGGTTTAAGATTAAGAACTTAACTGGAGAAGCCAATGAACACAATTCTCGCAACTATGAGATTACCTTTCCTGATATTAACACCGGTTTGTATTTTTCTGGGAGTTTCGATAGCAATTTTTCAAGGGATTCAGGTGAATGTATCAACAGTGATTTTGATTGCATTAGCCGCTCTATCTTCACATATTAGCGTGAATACTCTGAATGAATATTTCGATTTCAAAAGTGGTTTGGATGCAATGACACAACGCACGCCATTCAGTGGTGGGAGCGGAGCTTTGGTTGCCAATCCGCAATCATTGAGCCATGTCTTAATAGTGGGAATGTTTACTTTATTCGTGACTGTTTTGATTGGCTTGTATTTTGTTTATCAACTGGGATTTGAAGTTTTACCGATTGGATTCATAGGAGTCATATTGATTGTGACATACACCTCATGGATTAATAAAAGTCCGTTGATTTGTCTGATTGCTCCGGGTTTAGGCTTTGGAATTTTATTCGTAGTCGGAACGGTTTATGTTTTAAGCGGAGAGTTTGCCCAATTATCATGGTATCTGGCTTTAGTTCCGTTCTTACTGGTGAATAATTTATTATTGCTCAACCAATATCCCGACATCAAAGCCGATCAAAAAGTCGGCAGAAATCATATTCCGATTGCCTATGGTGTGAAAACTGCCAGCATCATCTACACTGTGTTTTCACTTCTGACATTTGGGCTGATTATTGTTCTTGTAACTTTGGGAGTGATTCCGAAACTGAGTTTAATAGCTCTTTTACCTTTCCCATTGGCAATTAATGCCATCAGAGGCGCATTTCGTTATGGTGAACATATTGGCCAATATCCGCAAATTTTGGCAATGAATGTGATTACAACTCTCAGTGTCCCCCTTTTACTTGGAATTTCTCTGCTTTTGTAAATAATTCAGCTGAACTTCCGATGATGAAAAGAGTCGAAAAATTGTAAATAACAATACTTGGGGACAAAAAATGCTTTGGTTACTTCTTACAACTCAACTCAATGTGACAACAGTTGACTGTCAGCAACTTTATCAGCAACACCTGGAAACCGATATGAAACTTTCCTATCAGAAATTCGACCAAACCGAAGGTTCCGGATTCAGAGCACTCGCAAAACAATGTAAAACCGAAGCCGTTCAGCTTGTAAAAGATTACATCAAAGCAAATAATTCCCAAGAAGACTCATTACGCTGGCACATTGCACAACTCTTAGGCGAACTTGGGAATTTTGACGAAGCCATCCAATATGCCCAATCAACAATTAGAACTGAAGAAAGCGATGGCTTTAACTGGAACGACTATGTCCTCGGTTATATTGCCTACTGGCAAAATGATATTAAAACCTTGCAAAAACAAATCGAAACCCTTGAATCCGCATCCGCACACTTTGGCAATGTAATGAATGCCAATCTGTTAAAGACATTTCTGGAAGAGTTAAAAAGCGATAATTGTTGATAAGTGATTCATCGTGTATGTTACTTTTCTTTACTCATTTAAAGCAAAGTAACCAGAACTTTATTTGGAAAGAATTTTGATGACAACTTCAAAGGCGAGAATCATGGATATTTTGAGACAAAACTAATCAATTCATCTGGCATTTTTATTCCATGCGTACTAATATGTAATACATTCAACTACAATAATGTGATTTCTTATGAATATTACCAGCATCCGGATTCCAGAAGAAATGGAAAAGCCATTGGAGGCCCTCTCAAAAAAGCTGGATAGAAGTAAAAGTTATCTGATAAATCAGGCAATTAAGGAGTTTATTGCCCGACAAAGTCTGGAAGACTCCAGATGGCAGGATACGCTGCAAGCGTTGGAGTCTATCATGTCAGGAAATTCCATTGATGAAGAGGATGTCAATGCATGGCTGAATAGTTGGGGTACTAAAAATCGTCTTTCAACACCAAAGTAATGAAGATAAAGTATTCGCCGGAGGCGGTTACAGATCTTCAAAGAGTGGTGGATTTTGTTGAAAAAAAATCCGTATGCTGCCCGTCGAATCGCAATAGATATTCAGGAAGGTGTGGAGAAGTTAAAAATATTTCCGGAAATTGGGCTGTCTGTAATGAGAGCACCAGGTCCATCACAAATTCGTGATTTGTTTATAAACGACTATACTGTTCGTTATCTGATAACTGAAGAAGCGATTTATATATTGAGAAACTGGCATGATAAAGAAAATGAACGAAACTTATAGTATGTACCAGAACCTAAAACAAAAAAGCCATTTTATGGCCAATCCCGAGCATGAAAACGCTGGCAGATTAGCTTCACATTATGCATCAATATGAACGAATACTTAATTGGGATGATATATCACTATCCTAAAGACTATGAAAATTGGTTAAAGGGATATGTGGAAGACTATGAAGCAGCTACTGCTGTCTACATAGACGCACCTAATGAGAAAGCTGCTCTCGATTGGGGTTATGAAATAGCAACTGCCTTATTAAACTTTGTTAATAATTCAGATGGGCTAACACTTGAGCAGTTTCAGCACCATTGCTGGTATATTGAAGATCCTGAAAGTTGTGACTGGTCAAGAATGCTTGATAGTTTTTTACATGTCAAACATGGTGAAATGCCTAATCTGAATAATATGATTGTAAAGTAGAAGTGTATAAATGCTCAACAAGTTGCCATATCCGACTATTTGACGCATCACAGCAAAAACTATCAACAAGTTAGCTTGTACCTACGATGTTATTTGGAGCGGGTTGGTTGGGCTAAGTTTGTATAGCCAATTACCCAATTATCATAGTAATAAATCACAGAATCGTTGGGAGATTGTCTCTTCGCTCAGTATGACGGCGTTTTTTTATCCCCTTTACTCTCACCGAAATATTTCTGAGAATTTGGATTTACGAGGTATTTATGTTTGAGCGAAGCGAGTTCAAATACCTCGCCAAATTTTCGGAAATATTGAGGGAAACCGCAGGTTGAGAGTTCGGGGCACCCTTTTTTGGTTACTTTGTTGGGTGGCAACAAAGTAACATTAAAGAAAGACTATATTCCCAATCAAGTTGGGAATGACTTATTCGAAATTTTCTGATTTAAGTCTGGAATCTGGAATCACCCTTGATTCGGTAAATACCTCACCAACAATCCAAAATCAATTTGATTTAAATCCTTTTCAGGAATTTGCACCGGCAAATCAACCACATATCCTGAACCTGGAGCGTAATCCAACTTTTCGCCTTTTTTGCCAATCATGTCTGTCAAATTGAAATTGACGTTACCTGTCGGAGTCATCAGTTGCAAATTGTCGCCAACCAGAAATTTGTTTTTGACATCAATTTTTAATAAGCCGGCATCTTTGTCATAAGACATGACTTCGCCGACAAATTGTTGTTTGTCGCTACCCGAAAATCCGGATTCGTAGTTTTGGAATTCTTTGGTAGGATGGCGACGGTAGAAGCCTTCGGTAAATCCACGATTTGCCATGCCTTCCAGAGTGTCCATCAATCCCATGTCGAATTCACGACCCGCAAGTGCATCGTCAATGGCTTGGCGATAAACCTGAGTGGTTCTGGCGGCATAGAAGTGAGATTTGGTGCGACCTTCAATCTTTAGCGAATCAATTCCCATGTCGATTAATGTCTTGACATGCTGAACCGCACGCAAGTCCTTGGAATTCATGATATAAGTTCCGTGCTCGTCTTCATAAGCCGGCATCAATTCACCAGGACGACCTTCTTCTTCCAGTAAAAACATCGGATTCTCATCGTCATTTTCATGCGGTTTATGATGGTTTGTTCCAGAGGATTGATGAATCGGAATCACATCACCGGTATCAGATTCTTCAGCTTCCATAGCATTGTATTTCCAGCGACAGGAGTTGGTGCAAGCCCCTTGATTGGAATCACGATGTGTCATGTAACCTGACAATAAACAACGACCGGAATAAGCAATACACAAAGCTCCATGAACAAAAACTTCCAGTTCGATATCAGGACATTCTTGACGAATCTCCCGAACCTCATCCAGAGATAATTCTCGGGATAAAATAATTCGGGTTAAACCCATAGTTTTCCAGAATTTAACCGTTGCAAAATTCACTGCATTGGCTTGTACAGATAAGTGAATCGGCATCTCCGGCCACTTTTCCCGAACCATCATTATTAAGCCCGGATCAGACATAATCAAAGCATCCGGATTCATGGCAATGATTGGTTCCAAATCATTCAAATAAGTTCGGACTTTATTATTATGTGGAGCCAGATTGGAAGCCAGAAAGAACAATTTATTCAGGCGGTGTGCTTCTTCGATACCTTCAGCAAGTCTTTCGACATTTTTGAAATCATTTTCACGCACACGCAAAGAATATCGCGGTTGGCCCGCATAAACCGCATCTGCGCCATAGGCAAATGCATATTGCATGTTTTTATATGTCCCGGCTGGGGATAGGAGTTCGGTAGTTTTCATGGCTGGCAATACTAATGAAGTGGTGCTGATTAGTCAAATTGTTAGTTGATAATTGTTATCATTTGGAGATGTTTTGCATTAAAAGTGAAGATGATAGTATCTTCATTTTTGAAAGAACAAAAAAGCCATGCGAGAAAATTTATGCTAAAATCCCGCCTCTTTTAAATTCATCCGTGTTTTCATGTTATTTCCGCAGTTAAAAGCTCTGGACCAAAGCACTGAAACTCATATCAAGAGTGTCAGGGGTCTGGCTTTGCCTTTATTGTTGGCGGAAATCACCGAAAAGAATGATGGCTTGAATCTGGTCCTCACGGAATCGGCCCATCAGAGTATTGTTCTAGAAGAAGAACTGGAGCTTTGTGCTCCGCAACTGTCCGATCGAATTTTACATTTTCCGGCGTGGGACACCTTGCCTTACGATGTGTTTTCGCCAAACCCGGAAATTATTTCACAGCGTTTGGCTTTTCTTTATCAGATTTGTAACACCATTGAGAATGGCATTCTCATCATTCCTACCAGCAACTTAATGCAACGACTTTGCCCGAAAAATTTCGTCAAAGGCCGGTCGCTTTTTTTACAGAAAAATTCCAAATTTGATATTGCCAAGAATCGGCTGAATTTTGAAAATAATGGTTATCACTGCGTTCCCGAAGTTCGCGAACCGGGTGAGTTTGCTATTCGTGGCGGAGTGGTTGATATTTTTCCAACAGGCGCTCATCAGGCTTTTCGGTTGGATTTATTTGATGATGAAATTGAATCGATCAAAACATTTGATACCGAAACACAACGCTCCATTGAAGAAGTGGAAACAATAAGAATTCTGCCGGCCAATGAATTTCCTTTTGATGATAAAGGCAGAAGTATATTTTTGCAGAAATTCAGGGAGCATTTTAATGTGGACACACATAAATGTTCGATTTACCAAGATGTTCGTAAGCAGGTGCAATTTTCCGGAATTGAGCATTATTTGCCGATGTTTTTTAATGAAACTGCGACTTTGTTTGATTTTTTACCCAAGCAAACCCGAATACTCCACACAGGAAAAACTCAGGCGATTTTAAATACTTGGGACAAACAGGTTCAGGCTCGTTATGAAGAACGCAGACATGATGTTCAGCGACCGATTGTAGAACCTCATGAGTTGTATTTACAGCCTGAAGATGTGATGGAACAATTACAAACCTATCCGGCGGTTTATTTTGATCATGAAGAGAACGCTTTGGATCTTCGCACACAATTACCCAATCGTTTTGTACTTGCAAAACACGAAAATCAGGTGAATTGGGTCAAAAACCAACTAAAAAATGACCATCGAATTTTAATCACAGCTGATTCTTTAGGTCGTTTGGATACCATTAAGCGATTGTTTGTAAAGCAAAATATCATCCTTCAAGAAGCCACCGGAATTTCGGAGTTTTTACATTCAGACATGGAGCTGGCAGTTACCGTTGCTCCAATCGAAAACGGGACTCATTTCTTAGCTGACAAGATAACCATTCTGGATGAAAGTTGTCTGTTTGGTAACAGAGCGAATCGCAGCCGACAGAAAAAACGCTTTAAAGCCAATCCCGATGATGTGATTAGCAATCTCAGCGAATTGCATATTGGTTCGCCGATAGTACATATTGATCATGGTGTCGGACGTTATCAAGGCTTGGAAACTCACAATTTTGACGGTGAAGCTGAGTTTTTGGTTCTGGAATACTTCGGCGGTGACAAACTTTATGTTCCGGTTTCGTCTTTGCATTTGGTTTCACGTTATACCGGAACTTCCGAAGAATCGGCTCCCTGGCATAAATTAGGCGGTGATCGCTGGCAGAAAATTCGTGAAAAAGCCGCCAAAAAAGTTAAGGATGTTGCCGCTGAGTTATTACAGCTTTATGCGATTCGCGAATCTCGTGGCGGTCGAAAAATTGATATTGATGAAAGCGATTATCTGCAATTCTGTCAGGGATTCCCGTTTGAGGAAACCGACGACCAACTCAATGCCATAGATGCGGTGATGAAAGACTTGGAAAGCCCCAAATCCATGGATCGGGTGATTTGCGGTGATGTGGGTTTTGGCAAAACTGAAGTGGCATTGCGTGCTGCTTTTATGGTTGCCAATGATGCTAAACAGGTAGCTATATTGGTTCCAACTACATTGCTGGCAGAACAACATTATGAAAACTTTCTCAATCGTTTTGCCAATTTCCCGATTCGGGTGGAAGTTTTATCCCGATTTGTAAAAAAATCGGAGCAAAACAAAGTCGTAGAAGATTTGCAAAAGGGTAAAGTCGATATTGTGATTGGCACTCATAAATTATTGCAAAAAGACATCAAATTCAAAAATCTGGGCTTGATTGTGATTGATGAAGAGCATCGTTTTGGTGTTCGTCAAAAAGAACAATTGAAGAAACTTCGTGTGGAAGTTGATATCCTCACATTGACAGCAACACCAATTCCACGAACCCTCAATACTGCACTTTCAGGTTTGCGGGATTTATCAATCATTGCGACGCCTCCAAAAGCTCGCTTATCAGTAAAAACGCAAGTGATTGAGTGGGATAATGTGATTATTCGTGAAGCCTGCCAAAGGGAAATTCAACGTGGTGGTCAGGTTTACTTTCTGCATAATGATGTGCGTACCATCGAGCAAATGGCGGAAACCGTGCAAAAACTGGTTCCTCAAGCTCGTGTGCGAATTGCTCATGGGCAGATGCATGAGAATGAACTTCAGCAAACCATGCTTGAGTTTCACAAAATGCGTTTTAATGTTCTGGTTTGTACGACTATCATCGAAAACGGCATTGATATTCCAACTGCAAACACAATTATCATGAATCGTGCGGATAAACTCGGTTTGGCACAAATGCACCAACTGCGTGGTCGTGTGGGGCGTTCGCATCATAAAGCCTTTGCCTATATGCTCATTCCTGACAAAAAGTCCATATCTGCCGATGCCGAAAAACGTCTGGATGCGATTGTTTCGCTGGAAGAATTAGGTTCGGGATTTACTTTGGCAACACACGACCTGGAAATTCGAGGAGCCGGTGAATTATTGGGTGAAGAACAAAGCGGGCAAATCCAAGCAATTGGCTTCAGTCTTTATTGCGAATTGCTGGAACGTGCGGTTAAAGCCTTACAAAAAGGCGACGAACCGGAACTGGAAGATATGAGCATTCATGAAACTGAAATTGAGCTGAATATTCCGGCGCTTTTCCCTGATGACTTTATTCCTGACGTGTTCCTGCGTCTGACATTTTACAAACGTCTCAGTCAATGTGAAAACAAGGATGATGTGACTGAACTCCGTGTTGAGGTCATTGATCGTTTCGGTAAGTTACCTGATCAGGCTGCTAATTTGTTTGAAATTAAATTGCTGCAACTGCAATCGAAACAATTTGATATTCATAGCATTCGACTCGATCAGTATGGCGGTACGGTTAAATTTGATACAAAAAAAGAAGAGTTATTGCGGAAACTCATTCAATTGGTACAAACCAAATATCAAGATTACAAGCCCGCTCCCGACAATTCAATTCGAATGATTGGAGAATTCCCTCAAGCTGAACAACGATTTGAAGCGGTTGAGAAGTTGTTCAACAATTTGCAGAATTGATTTTGACAAGCCTGTGATGACCTTCCAAAACAGGCTTTATCGTTTTAAATAATCTCCGCCACTTCTAAAGCGGCAATTCTTTCTTCTAATGGTGGGTGAGTTGCTAAAAGTTTCTGTAACATCACTTTTGCTCTGCCACCGGTGAAACCGAAAGCGGCCATTTCACCTTGTAGTTTTGAATCATAAGGTGAGCGTTGCAGGGCTTCAAGAGCTCCAATCATGTTTTGCCTGCCGGCAAGTTCGGCTCCGCCACGATCAGCTTTAAATTCACGATGGCGTGAAAACATATTAATAATGATTGCAGCCAAAAACCCTAACAAAATTTGAGCAATCAAAGTGCCGATAAAACTTCCGGCTCTGAAACCGATGTCTCTGGCATTTCCTCGCATGGCTGAACTGATGGCATAACCAATAATTCTTGAAAAGAAAATCACAAAAGCATTTAATATTCCCTGAAGCAAAGCCATTGTCACCATATCGCCATTGGCAACATGGCTGATTTCATGCCCGAGTACTGCTTCCACTTCTTTTTTGTTCATGCGTTCTAAAAGTCCGGTACTCACCGCGACCAATGAATCATTGCGTTTCATGCCGGTTGCAAATGCATTGGGACTGCCATTACGAAATATTCCAACTTCCGGCATTCCAATTCCTGCTTGCTGAGCCTGTCTTCTGACTGTTTCCAGCAACCACATTTCCGTTTCATCCTTTGGATTCTCTATTATGGAAACACCGTAGGCAAACCTTGCCATGCGTTTAGACATTGCCAACGAGATAAACGAACCCACAGAACCCCAAATAATGGCAAAAACAGCCAAAGCGGTGTAATTGAGACCATGTTGGGTCATGTAACCATCCAAACCAAACAATCTCATAACGATGGTTATGACTGCGAGGACAGCAATGTTAGTCAATATAAACAGAATTGTTCTTTTCATAATTTTTACTCAATAACCTTTGGTTAAATATGGTTCTTTATCGTTCTAATTCAATATTTGTAGGTTTGTACAAATAAAAAAAGGAGCTGAATTTAGCTCCTTTTTATTCAAACAATCATGTTTTAATTAATCGTTATTTAATTTTGATAACAGTTTCAATATCTCAAAATACAACCAAACGATTGTAACCATCAAAGCGAAAGCACCGTACCATTCCATAAATTTAGGCGCGCCTTCAGCTGAACCTCTTTCTACCATATCGAAATCTAAAATCAGGCTTAAAGCCGCAATCGCAACAAACAGAACGCTAATTCCGATACTGAATGCACTTCCGTTAGAAAAGCTGTTGACAGCAAAATGAACGCCAAAAAATGAAGCCAGAATGCTGATTCCGTAGAAAATCATAATGCCAAAAATTGCGGTAATGATGATTTTCTTGAACATCGGAGTCGCTTTAATAATACCTGTTTTGTAAGCTACCAACATACCAACGACTGTTGCCATGGTTGCCATAGCGGCCTGAATGGCAATTCCCGGATAAACACTATCAAGCATACCGGAAAGAGCACCAAGAAACACACCCTGGAATGCTGCATAAACAGGACCACCGATGTGTGCCCAGTCAGGTCTTTTCCACAACGCCAGAGAACAAGCAATGGATACAACCAAACTTGTCCAGAAAAATGGCATTAACAATTGTGGAGAAGTCATAACTTTACTCCAGCCCCAGGCACCTGTGAATAATGCAATAACAATCAGAATTCCGGTTTTATTGACCGTTCCGTTGATGGTCATTCTTTGAGAGTTATCAACCACGAACTCATCTGTTGGACCAAGACTCAGATTCTCAGTTTTTTCAAACGCTTTCATAGCAGGATTTGATGATTCAAATTTCATAATTTTCCTCGTAAATTAAAATTAAGCATACTTTAATAATTATCTCACAATTTTTAACATTTTTCAAGTATTAAGTTCACCCATAAATTGTCGATAATACTTAAGTTCTTCAATGGACTCTTTGACATCATCTAATGCCAAATGATTCCCTTGTTTTTGCAACCCATCCAAAACTTTCGGATTCCAGCGTCGAAATAATTCTTTAATACTGCTGACGTCAATTTGGCGATAGTGAAAGTAGTTTTCAAGTGTCGGCATCCACTTTGCCAAAAAACGACGATCCTGACAGATTGAATTTCCACACATCGGCGAACTGTGAATATCGACATGCTCACGCAAGAATTCCAATGTCATTTGTTCAGCGTCCTTTACTGAAATTCCTGAATCCTCCACACGCGTCCATAAACCCGAATTGGTATGATGTTCAGTATTCCAGTCATCCATTTTCTCTAAAATTTCTGTAGGCTGATGAATGGCGATGGCTTCGCCTTCAGCAATGACATTCAATTCTTTGTCTGTTACAACCACAGCGATTTCCAAAATTCGGTCTTTCAGTGGATTAAGTCCCGTCATTTCCAAATCAATCCATATCAGATTATTTTTTTTATCAATCATTAAGCATTCCTTATTAATATTTCGGCATATTCTACCCTAAAGCCAAACAGAACATGTAAAATACTGTTATATGAAGAGATATAGAATTGTTTCCACACAAAAGCAAACCGCTCAAGTTCTTGATGTTAGGGAAAATATCGAGTTGACTTGCTTTTTTCCCAGAAAACTGAAACCTATCTGTGGTGATTTTGTTTCTCTGGAAAATAAAAATGACGAATGGGTTATCAATGAAATTCATCCGTCTCATAATGTTTTTGCCCGTGCCAATCATAAAGGCCAGAAACAACAAATTGCAGCCAATGTCGATAATCAGATTATTGTGGTCGCTGTCGAACCGGAACCAACCCGTGATCTCATCAATCGCTATCTGGTTGCTGCCCATAATTGTGAAATGCAGCCAATCATCATTTTTAATAAAAATGATATCAATGAACACTTCTTTGATGAGGAACAACAAATCTATCAGGATTTGGGATACAAAACTTTCTCAACCAACACCGAAAACCAAAACCAATTTGATGAGCTGCTTGAAATTATGAAAGGCAAAACTTCAATTTTTGTGGGAATGTCCGGTGTCGGTAAATCATCGATTAGTGAAATTATTTTAGGGCAAGAGTTGAAAACCGGTGAAATTTCTAAAAAAACCGGCAAAGGTTCGCATGTCACCTCAGTCACTCAATTATTTAAAATTGACAAGATTGACGGGTATTTAATTGATTCACCCGGTGTGTGGGAGTATGGACTATGGAAAATGGAAGCTCAGGAAATTGCTCATGGATTCCCCGAAATTGAAAAAGAATCCCATCAATGTAAATTCAGCAACTGCACACACACCCACGAACCCAAATGTGCTGTCAAAACAGCCGTCGAAAATAATCAAATTCATCAAAAACGCTATCAATCCTATCTGCGGATTATAGATTCAATGAAATATTGGGAGTAATCAATTGGAAATAAAATTCTGCCCCTATTGCGGTGGTAAAACCGAGAACAAAACACCGAATACCGACGATCATGTTCGTGCTGTTTGCACGGAATGTCATGCCATTCATTATCGCAATCCAAAAATTATTGCCGGTGTGATTATTGAGCATGATGGTCAAATCTTGCTGGCGAAACGAGCTATTCAGCCTCGTTATGGCACCTGGACTGTTCCTGCCGGATTTATGGAACTGGATGAAACGGTTCAAGCTGGAGCAGCCAGAGAATGTTTTGAGGAAACTCATGCTCAAATTAAAAATCAGGAGCTATTTGGAGTTTATAATTCCATCGTAAATTCACAGGTTTATATCATGTTCAGAGCTCAATTAGCTGAATATTTCTTTGAGCCAACCAGTGAAAGCCTTGAAGTTAAATTATTCCAGCCTGATGAAATTCCCTGGGATAACATCTCATTTCCAATTGTCAATTCTGCATTGAAACGCTTTGTTGAAGAAATGCAAAGTGGATTCACAGTCCAACTCGAAGATGTTTATGAGAATTTTGAAGGTTCTATATCGAAAGGATATTTTGATAAAAAATCCTGACAACACACACTTTTCAGAGTTAGAATAAAAAGCAGGTGATTGAGAATTGTTTGAAACCAACAATTATCATCAATTAACTTGAAATTTGAACGAAAATAAATATATTAGCGCTTGCTAATATAATAATCCGGAATATTATGAAACTACAATCAATCAGTTATTTAATGAGCCTTCTTGTGTTTTGTTCTGTGGCTTTGAGCCAAGAAGAAACTTATCTCACCGAACTGCAAACATTGGATGAATATCGTGTTTTAAATGGTGAAATTGAGGCTGTGAACAAAGCGACAGTTTCTGCGCAAACAGCGGGGCGTGTTTCCAAATTGAATTATGATGTGGATGATTATGTTTCAAAAAATTCCATATTGGTTGAATTCACCAATGACGAGCAAAAATCAGGTCTGAAACAAGCTGAAGAGAATGCCAAAGCGGCAAAAATTGCCTTTGAACAAGCGGAAACAGATTATGTGAGAGTGAAAGATATTTATGAAAAAAAACTGGTTGCAAAAAGCCAACTGGATCAGGCTCTTTCCAACCGTAATGCTCTTGAAGCTAAAGCCTCTGCTGCCGAAGCCGCAGTCTTAGCTGCTAAAAAACAATTTGAATACACGGTTATTCGTGCGCCTTACGATGGCATTGTGACCAATCGTTTTGTGGAACAAGGTGAGACCGTTAGTCCCGGCACTCCAATTATGGAAGGTCTCAGTTTGGACAATCTACGGGTCATCACCTACGTTCCGGAAAGTATCATTACCAAAGTGAGAAACAATCCTCATGCCATTATTCAACTGAATGACGGAACTGAAATCACAGCTGACAAAGTGACTATTTTCCCTTATGCCAATCAGACAACCAGAACTTTTAAAGTCAGATTGGATTTAGCTCAAACAGAGAACACTCTTTTCCCCGGAATGTCGGTGAAAATCAAGTTTAAAATTGGTGAAAAACCTGCAATCACGATCCCAGAGTCCGCTGTTGTCACTCGAAGTGAATTGATTATGGCTTATGTTTTGTCTGAAGATGGTGAAATTCTTCCGCGTCAAATTAAAACCGGGATTAAACATGATGGCAAAATTGAAGTGATTTCAGGCATTTCAGAGAATGAAAAAGTGCTGATTAATCCATTGGTGAAGTGAGATGAAATATTCAATTTCAGGTAAACTGGCAGAAAAATTTCAACTCAGCCCAATCACACCTCTTATAGCTTTAGTGGCTGTTTTACTCGGCATTTTTGCGATTTTTATAACCCCCAGAGAAGAAGAACCACAGATTGATGTGACATTCGCCAATGTTTATATTGCTTTACCCGGAGCCAGTGCCAAAGAGGTTGAGAACTTAATTTCCTTTCCTGCGGAACAGGTTCTGGATTCGATTGCTGATGTCAAACATATTTATTCCATTTCTCGTCCGGGATTAGCTATAGTCAGTGTGCAGTTCGAAGTTGGGGTGAAGCGTAAAGATGCAATAGTTCGGCTTTATAATGAAATCCATTCCAATTCAGACTGGTTGCCGGTGTCTTTGGGTGCATCGCAACCATTGATTAAACCAATGGGAATTGATGATGTACCGATTGTGACAGTTACGTTTTGGAGTGAAGATGAATCCGTTGGCAGCTTTGAATTGCAACAGGTTTCACATGCCATCGAAGCAGAAATCAAGCGCATACCAAACACTCGTATTGTTGAAACAACCGGCGGACCACAACATGTTGTGCACGTTCAGTTAAACCCTGAAGATTTAGTCGCTTATAATTTGGACTTTAAATCGATTGAAAACGCCCTAAAAGCGAGTAATTTTGCTACCTATTCGGGAAACGTGATCGAGAACAATCAAGTTCAGCCGGTACAAACCGGAACATTGCTGGCAAATGTTGAAGATATAAAAAATCTGGTTGTCGCAGTAAATAATGGAATGCCGGTTTATTTAACGGACATTGCCACCATCAGCAATACTCCCGACAGTCCGGATAACTATGTTTGGATGACAGGCGGAAAAGCATGGAAAGGTGAGGGAAAACCGGAATTCTCACCGGCCGTGACATTAGCAATTGGCAAAAAAGCAGGTAGCAATGCAGTTGATATTGCCGATGCCGTGATAGCTGCCGGAGAAAAACTTCGAGCCACGCACATTCCTGAAAATGTCAATTTTGAAATCACCAGAAATTACGGAAAGACTGCGGATGATAAGGCTCAGAAGCTAATGACGAAATTGATGTTTGCCACAGCTTCGGTGGTTTTACTGATTTTAGTGGCATTGGGATGGCGTGAAGCGATTGTTGTCGGCTTAGCCGTTTCTATCACTTTAGCAGTCACCTTATTTGCATCATGGGCGTATGGTTTTACGCTCAATCGGGTTTCATTATTTGCCTTGATATTTTCGATTGGTATTTTAGTGGATGATGCGGTTGTCATTGTAGAAAACATTCACCGACATTTATCTCTGGGTAAGAAAAAACTCTCTGAATTGATTCCTTTAGCGGTTGATGAAGTCGGAGGACCTACTATTTTGGCAACTTTCACAGTCATTGCTGCATTGATGCCAATGGCGTTTGTGACGGGTTTGATGGGACCTTATATGAGCCCGATTCCAATTAACGCTAGTATGGGAATGTTGCTATCTTTGATAATTGCACTAATCGTGACACCTTGGCTGTTTGCTAAAATCATCGGTAATAAAGTTCATCATTCCGACTCGGATGGTTCTGGCAAACCGGGTTTCTTTACTAAGGTAATGACTCCTTTTTTAGGAAATAACAAAAAAGGCAAACTCAATCGTTATTTACTGATTTCCGGTGTTGTTTTGATGATGTTTTTATCAGTCATCCTGGTACCGACTCAGCAGGTTATCCTGAAAATGTTGCCTTTTGATAACAAATCTGAAATTCAGGTTGTTGTTGATGCTCCTGAAGGGACAACTCTGGAGACCACAAATCAAGTTATGACTGAGATTGGCAACTATCTTAAAGACGTCGAAGAGGTTGAACATATTGTTGCTTATGCCGGAACAACTTCGCCAATCAATTTTAATGGTTTGGTCAGGCAATACTTCTTGCGTCAGGGAGAAAATGTTGGTGATATGCAAATCACTTTGGTGGATAAACATGATCGTGATAAACAAAGCCATGAAGTGGCGATAAACATCAGACCTGCAATTACTGAAATTGCAAAAAAACACGGCGTTATTGCCAAAATTGTTGAAGTGCCGCCCGGACCACCGGTTCAATCGCCGATTGTTGCTGAAATTTACGGACAATCAGATGCACAAAGAAAGAAAACTGCTCAAAGGATTGAACAAGCTTTTCATAAAGTCAAAGGCATTGTTGACATTGACACATCGATAGAAACAGAAAGCCCGCGTAAAGTTTTCGTAGTTGACAGAGCCAAGGCGGCGACTTTGGGTGTTTCTCAGGCTGATATTGCTCTTGCTATTCAAACCGCTTTGAAAGGAAATGACATCAGTTATTTACACAATAGCAGTAATAAATACAGCGTACCGATTCGCCTTGAAATTCCGGCAAATCGCCAGAATGATTTACAAACATTATTGAGCGTTCCGATTCAAAGTGTCAGCGGTGAATTAGTCGCTTTGGGTGAAGTTGTCCACATTGAACAAAGAAACTGGGAAGATACGATTTATCACAAAGACTTACTTCCGGTGACTTTTGTAACAGCTGATATGTCAGGGTATCAGGATTCGCCACTTTACGGGATGTTTGAACTGGTTGATGAAATCGAAAGCAATACCCAGATTGAGCAAAACTTCATCAACAACCCGGACTTTGTCACTCACTCTATGTTGAAATGGGATGGTGAATGGCAAATCACATACGAAACTTTTCGTGACATGGGGATTGCCTATGCAATTGGTCTGATATTGATTTACCTGCTGATTGTGGCTCAGTTTAACTCGTACTTTGTACCGTTAATCATTATGGCTCCAATTCCTTTAACAATTATCGGTGTCATGCCGGGACATTGGCTTGCCGGATCACAATTCACTGCGACTTCCATGATTGGTATGATAGCGCTTGCAGGAATTATTGTCAGAAACTCCATTCTGTTAGTGGACTTTATTTCAGTTCAAGTTGCCGACGGCATTGCCCTTAAAACAGCAGTGATTGATTCCGCTAAAGTTCGTGCCAAGCCAATTATTCTTACTGGTGTGGCAGCAATGATGGGAGCTTTCTTTATTCTTGACGACCCGATATTTAATGGTCTGGCAGTTTCACTCATCAGTGGAATTTTGGTATCAACCTTGCTCACTTTAATTGTGATACCGGTACTATATTTTTGGTATTTGTCCCGTTTTAGACAGAATAATTAATTTTATTCATTTCACATCTATATCATTGAGAATGCAATTTTTTAAAGAGTTTAAGTTGCATTCTCAAATTCAAAACCAAATTATTTTTTAATAAATATATTTAATTTTACTTTTCTGTAATATCATTCATAAATTAATCTGAGTTTTATTAAATCTTAAAATGATATGTTAGATAAAGTTTTACATGCTCCAATCTATCAAGCTATGAGACAAAATCCTTTGTTTCAAATGCTTGGAGATGAACATATCGAACAAATGCTCACATTTTCATATTGTAAAGAGTATTCACAGGATCAAATTATTTTTCAACAGGGTGAACCTTTAAACTGCTTTTATTACGTTTGCGATGGCGCGGTGAAATTAACACGTAACACGCGAAATGGCGATGAAAAAATAATAGAGGTTGTTTGTCCCGGAAGAACATTCGCTGAAGCTGCAATCTTTATGGGGGTGCCTCAGTATCCTGTTTCTGTTTCTGCGATTAAAAGAAGCACTTTGGTTGCAATCAATGGTAAGGAATTCATTAAAATTCTGAAAAATGATAGTGATCTGACATTGAAAATGCTTGCTCACCTATCAAGGAGATTGCATTGGATGCTATCAGAGCTTGACAAGCTCACCCTACACAATGCATCATTCAGAATTATTGATTATTTTTTATCACACGTCAAAAACATCTCATCAAACGATTATGATTTGGAGCTTGATGTCCCTAAAAGAGACATTGCATCTCGTTTGTCAATTAAGCCGGAAACATTGTCTCGAGTTTTGAAGTCTCTGCAAGAAAGAGGTCTCATAACCATTCAAGATAATCATATTCATTTACATAATATTTTCATGCTCAAGAGAATGGTTGAATTGGAAGAAATTTAGTTTTACATTTTTATCGGCTAAAAGCTCCATTTGACTTACATCAATGCTATTTTATTTTGTGGTTCTAAAATTGTTTCATGTAAATGAGGTAACTCATATCTGATATAACAATTTTGGAGCAGAAAATGAAACATAAAGTACTAACGCTAGCATTAATTGGAGTTTTAAACTCAGGCAGTGCAGCTGATAATTTTTTAGATTCCTTAAGTGAAGGAGAGTCCAGTCTTTCATTTAGATATCGTTATGAAATCGTCGATCAGGACGGATTCGCAAAGAACGCCAATGCGTCAACTTTGAGAACTCGTTTGAATTATAAAACCAGCGAATACAATGGATTTAGCTTCTTCATTGAAGCTGACAATATTCTTGAGGCTTTTGTTGATAATTATGATGCCGGCGCCGGCAATTCACCTGGAAATTCACAATATCCTGTTGTTGCAGATCCGCAAGGAACTGAAATAAATCAAGCATGGATAAATTATAGCTTTTCCGAGAGAGGTCAAGTCAAACTTGGACGTCAAAGAATTCTCCTTGATAACCAAAGATTTGTCGGTGGTGTTGGCTGGAGACAGAATGAGCAGACTTATGATGGAATATCATCAACAATTCCTATCGCTCAGTCAAATTTATTTTTGGCTTATATTAACAACATCAATCGAATTTTTGGAGATGATGTCGCGGCAGGAGATAATGATACAGATACAATTTTGATGAACTGGTCCAATGATTTTCAGGATATTGGTAAATTGACAGCTTATTATTACGATATTGACAATAAAGATATCCCTTCATTCTCCACATCTACTTATGGTGTCAAATTTCAAGGCAAGCTCGATGATTTTAGCTATGGTATCGAGTTATCTGAACAGTCAGATGCTCACAATAATCCGGTTGATTATTCAGCAAGCTATTGGCGTCTAGACGGAAGTTATAAATTCGAAAAAATAGATTTGTTTGGTGGCTATGAAGTTCTTGAAGGTGATAAAAATAATGCCGGAGCGATGTTTAGAACTCCTTTGGCAACATTACATGCATTTAATGGTTGGGCAGATAAGTTTTTGAATACTCCTGCTGATGGGTTGGAAGATACCTTCATAGGATTGAAAGGTAATACTCATGGCTTTGCATGGCAAGCGGTTTATCATGATTTTCAAGCACAAGACTCAAATTTGAACTATGGCGATGAAATTGATTTTTCTATTGGGCGAAAACTCAATAAAAATGTATCACTATTGGTTAAAGCCGCCTTCTTTGATGCTAAAGATTTTGCTACTGACACAGAGAAACTTTGGTTCATGTTGAGTGCAGATTTCTGAGTCTTGTTCTTACCAAAATTGCAAAGAGGTTTTCAGTTATTGAGAACCTCTTTGTTTCCTTATAACAACCAAAAATTAAACTGCTAGATTTGTTGAATTGATTTAGGTCAATTCAATAAATCCCGTTAAGTCATATCATTGCGGTGTTAGTTTGTTAATAGAAGAGGTTCTTATGAAAGAAAAATTCACTAAGGGCATGGCGAGAAATATTTATTACGGGGGTTCTGTATTTTTCCTCCTGTTATTCATAGGTCTCACTGTGGATACTGTTAAGCGGCTTCCGGAAACAGATAATCGTGTCGAGTTGACCGATGTTGTTGCTAAAGGAAAGCTGGTCTGGGAACACAACAATTGTGTCGGTTGCCATACATTATTGGGTGAAGGTGCTTACTTTGCACCTGAATTAGGAAACGTCTATGAGCGTTTTGGAAATAACACTGAAGCCATCAAAGCATTCATTAAATCTCGTCCGGTCAACGGAATACCGGGGCGTAGAAGTATGCCTCAGTTCAATCTGACCGAAGAGGATTTGGAAGCTGTAGCTCATTTTTTAAAATATGCCAATGGGATTAAAACTCATAATTGGCCACCGAATAAACAGGGGTAATAATCATGAAAATGAAATATGAATCACAATCAGTTGCTAAACTGTATTTTATTGCTGCTATTTCTTTATTCGTGGGTCAGATACTGTTTGGTATTATTTTAGGTTTACAATATGTCTGGGGCGATTTTTTATTCCCTTACATTCCGTTTAATATCGCTCGAATGGTACATACCAATTTATTGATTGTTTGGCTCTTATTTGGATTTATGGGTGCAGCATATTATCTTGTCCCTGAAGAGTCCCAAAGAGAGTTACACTCTCCAAAATTAGCAAAAATATTATTCTGGATATTTTTGGTTGCAGGTGCTGTGATTGTTGCTAGTTATCTGTTGATTCCTTATGCGAAATTAGCAGAAATTACCGGAAATGAAGTTTTTCCAACCATGGGGCGTGAGTTTTTAGAACAACCAACTATTGGCAAGATAGGAATAGTTATTGTCGCCTTGGGATTTTTATACAATATTTCAATGACGGTTCTGTCCGGTCGTAAAACGGTTATAAACATGGTTTTACTCACCGGCTTACTTGGTCTGGCAGTCTTTTTCCTTTTTGCGTTTTATGTTCCTGATAATTTGGTTCTTGACAAATACTTCTGGTGGTTTGTTGTTCATCTTTGGGTGGAAGGAGTATGGGAACTAATATTAGCGTCTTTGTTAGCTTTTGTATTGATTAAAGTAACAGGTGTTGACAGAGAAGTGATTGAGAAGTGGTTATATATTATTGTTGCCATGGCTTTAATTACCGGTATCTTGGGAACAGGTCATCACTTTTATTTTATTGGAACAGCCAGTTATTGGTTATGGGTTGGTTCTGTATTCTCAGCGTTAGAACCCATACCATTTTTTATGATGACTTTGTTTGCGTTTAATGTGGTCAACAAACGCCGACGTGACCACCCAAACAAAGTGGCTACTTTGTGGGCACTTGGTACTGGTGTGATGTCTTTTCTTGGTGCCGGAGTCTGGGGATTTCTGCACACATTAGCACCGGTCAATTACTATACACACGGAACTCAAATTACGGCAGCGCATGGCCACATGGCATTTTATGGTGCTTATGTCATGGTGGTATTGACCATTATTTCCTACGCCATGCCTAAAATGAGAGGACGAGAAGCTAATCCCGAGAGAGCACAAGTTGCAGAGATGTGGTCATTCTGGTTAATGACTATTGCAATGGTCTTTATCACTTTATTCTTAACCGGTGCAGGGATTTTGCAAGTTTATCTGCAACGTCTGACTGATACTCCTATGCCTTTTATGGTTGTTCAGGAAAAAGTACAGGTGTTTTATTGGTTAAGAGAAGCTGCAGGTTTGGTTTTCTTGATTGGTCTACTAGTCTATTTAGCCAGCTTTTTCATAAAAGACAAACAACCGTCCCAAACATAGGAGATGGATGTTACGTTTACAAGGAGAAGTTACTAATAAAGTAATGTTCTCCTTGTAAGCAAATACAAAAGTTTTTAAATCAAAACTAAAATTAAGCATGAAAACAATTGAGTTAAAACCCACAAAGCAATCATCATTTTATATTCAGCAACATAATGAGGTTGAGTTATGTACACAGGCCTGGAAAAACCAACTTCCGGTTCTGTTAAAAGGTCCTACAGGTTGTGGTAAGACCCGTTTTGTTCAATACATGGCGGAGAAACTTGGGAGGAAACTGTACACGGTTGCCTGTCATGAAGATTTAACCGCTACAGATTTGCTTGGTCGCCATTTAATTGCAGATGGAAAAACCTACTGGCAGGATGGGCCATTAACAAAGGCAGTTCGTGAAGGTGCGATATGCTATTTGGATGAAGTTGTGGAAGCTAGGAAAGACACAATCGTTGTTATTCATCCGTTAACCGATGACAGGAGAATTTTACCGATAGACAGAACCGGAGAAATACTACAGGCACCAGATGAATTCATGCTTATTGCTTCTTATAATCCGGGTTATCAGAACCTGTTGAAAGGTATGAAACCATCAACAAGACAAAGATTCATTTCAATGAAGTTTGATTATCCGGCAATTAAAGTGGAAACAGAAATCATTAAATCTGAAACCAATGTTGATATTGAAACTGCGCGACAGTTAGCTGAATTAGCAAACAGTTTGAGAGAACTTAAGGACTTTGATTTAGAAGAATCAGCCTCAACTCGTTTATTAATTTATGCAGGGAACTTAATTAAAAGCGGAATTTCAATTTTAGAAGCCTGCCAAACTGCTATTATCGAACCATTGACAGATGATGAAGATGTGATTGAGGCATTAGTAGAAGTTGTAAAAGCCAAGTTTCCGACCTGAAAAAATAAATGCAAACAAAGACCAAAACTTACTTGTCACACGTTATGGTAATTCTTAATCTCCTTTTTCCAATGGTATATCCCTTTATTTTGATTCACTGGTTTCAAAATAAAAAATCCCCAAACGATATGGTTAGAATATCTGTCAAGGAAGCATTGATTCTAGCAACGATCAGTACAATTGTTTTTGTCGCAATTGTAATTTCAGTCCTATTCTATTTTGGATTCAATAGCACTTTCACATTAATTGCCGGCGAAATTTATTATATGGTTTTAGTTCCTTTATTCTTTGTTCCTGCTATTTTAGGTATAACTAAAACTAACTCTGATCAGGTTTACCGCTATCCAGTCATTGGGAAGTTCTGTAAATGATAAAGCGATTAAACAAACGATTAGCTTATCAGGCTGGCTTTTTTATTCTATTTGCATTGACACCGGTTCTTGATATTTTCAGGCTGGACTTAAATTACGGGCACTTCATACTATTTGGGAATGATTTAAAACTCAATTTACAAGATCTAGCTAATGCTGATGCGGATACATTTCTATTTTTTAAACGAATCATTTCTTATGTATTAGGTCCGATTCTGGCTGTTGCTATTGTATTTTTATTAATTGCATGGCGCTGGGGCCGGCTTTATTGTGGTTGGCTGTGCCCTCATTTTACAGTGGTTGAATATATTAATTCTTTCATGAGGATAGCATCAGGAAAACCAAGTATCTGGGAGTCTAAACTTCCCGAAAAACAATTGGATGGCACATCAGCTCCAATAAATAAATGGTGGTGGATTCCTACAATTTTTATGATTGTACTATTTGCATTTATCTGGGCAATATTGGCTTTGACATATTTATTGACTCCATCAGAGATTTACTCCAATTTATGGAATCTAAATTTTACTCGTAACCAGAGTATTTTTTTGATTGCTGTGACAATAGGTTTTGTTATTGAGTTCACCCTCGCAAGGCACTTATTTTGTCGATATGCATGCGCTGTTGGTGTCTTTCAGTCTCTGGTTTGGATGGGAAATAAGAAAGCCATGGTTGTCGGTTATGATTCTGAGCATGCTAAAGACTGTATAAGTTGTGATAAATCATGCGAACACTCCTGTCCGATGAGAGTCAAACCAAGATCAATAAAACGTAAAATTTTTACTTGCACTCAATGTTTTGAATGTATCAACGCATGCACTCGTGTCCAGCAAAAAAATAGCAAGCCTCCTCTTTTGAAAATGTTAATCGACGATTGTGCTTTGGATAAGTCAGAAAGAGACTTTGGTAAAAAAACAGATATTCCAAGCAACTGTTTTGGAGACAAGGAGCAATAGTCATGGAAGAATGGGTTGGCGAAAAATGGCATAATTTTATTATCAGAAAATCAACTTTAAGTTATCCTCAATCTCAGGTAAAACTAAGCGGATTCAAGTCTCAACTCGGAGTTTTTTTTAGAGCCCTTGGTGGAGATAAATCTTACAAAATTGAATCTTCAGTGGCATTAAAGAATTATGGCTATAAAAAATTCTTGCAGAAAATAGCAGGTTCAAACAAAAGAATTGAGTTGCCTCACTTTGGCAGTGAGCAATTTTTCTTGCCCTCAGTGATTTCCTGTTTTAACAATGAAAGCTTAAATAAAGACTTGTATATCTGGTTGACAGCTCTGGCAAGTTTCGGCAAAGAAAAAACCAACAAAGAGACATGGATTATTCGTAATCAGAAATTGTCTCAAGAAGTATTAAATCAATGGCCAGGACTAGAGAAAAAATACAATAAGTTAGTCGCTGAGCACTTAAAACAAAGACTAAACATTGAGAAATTACCTTTGGATCTTCATGCTCTTGAGACAACAATAATTGAGAGCTTGAAAAATCCTTTCAATCAAATTAAGTTTATTCCAAAATCACGATTCACTCCTCAAGTGGTTCCGCTTTGGATATATGATGCTCCTCAACTCAAAAGAAAGTCCAGAACAGAATTGGATAAAACTGTTGATGATTCTAAATATAACGATGTAAATAAACACAATTTCAAAAAAAAATTCAAAGCGGAACAAATTGAAGAGAATCAATCGAAAGGAGGGTTGTTATCATTTCGGCTGGAAAGTCTATTTTCATGGTCTGAATTCATAAATTTAGATCGTTCTCCTGATGATACTAAAGATGATGATGCATTAGATACTGCTGAAGATTTAGATCATTTGAGTCTTACAACAGGAGAAACAAGCCACAAAATTAAGCTGGATTTAGATTTTCCGTCAGAAGAATATGATGATCAAAAGATTTCCGGTGAAATTTTATTACCCGAATATGATTACAAACAGAATGCTCTGCAAGAGGAGTTTTGTTCCTTATTTTTGATGGAATCAAAACTTGAGACCAACAATAACTTACCCGCGTCTCTCAAGAGACAAGCAATTCAACTTCGTCGTCAATTTGATAGGATACGTCCACAAAGACAATGGTTTAACAACCAAATTGACGGTGATGAAATAGACATCAATAGTTACATCAACTTCAATACAGATAAACTACTGGGAAAACTGAATACGGATCCCAAACTTTATAGACAACTAAAAAATACATACAGAGACTTATCGTGTTTACTTTTGGCTGATTTATCTTTATCCACTGATACCTATGCCAACAATGATAAAAAAATAATTGATATCATTCGCGAATCTCTATTTTTATTTGCAGAAAGTCTTAACTCCTGCAATGACCCATTCGCGATAGCAGGTTTTTCCAGCAAGCGCAGAGAACATATACGCTATTATCCAATCAAAGATTTCGAACAAAAGTACAACAATGATGTTGTTGTCAAAATTAATTCCATAAAACCCGGTTATTTCACACGAATGGGCGCAGCAATAAGATACGCCACTTTAAATTTGAAAAAGCAGAAAACGGCTCAGAAACTTTTACTAATTCTTACAGATGGGAAGCCTAATGATTTAGACAAATATGAATCCAGATATGGTATAGAAGACACCAAAAGAGCGATTCTTGAAGCAAAGCATTCCGGTCTGAAACCATTCTGTGTTTCAATTGATCAATACAGTAGTGATTACTTACCTTACATTTTTGGCTCAAAATCGTTTATACATATCAAACGAGTTGAAGAATTGCCACGCAAATTGCCTCTTTTATATCTTCAACTGACAACAAATATATAAATCTCTTCATTTCAAAAAAATGTCAATTGACCTGTATCAATTGAAAATGATTATCAATTGATATAATTCAGGTGTTCAAAAATTATTAAATTAAATGAGACCTTTGCTAGAAACACAAGAAATTTGAAAAAATGTTAAACTACCATAGTTCACAAAATTTATTAAAATCATGTCTTGGAAACAACTTAGCCAATCAAGCTTAGCCGACTCATTAGCTAGTCACCATAAATCCCTTGAAGAACTCGATGATATTCATGAATTACTGGACTGGAGTCGAATTGAAGCTCATCTGAGAGATATGTTTTCATCCAAACGAGGAGAGCCGGCATGGCCTCCGCTATTAATGTTTAAAATCATGTTACTGCAACAATGGTATGGACTGAGTGATGAAGGCATGGAAAAACAATTGGCACGAGATTTATTATTTCGTCGTTTTACCGGACTTGGTTTAAGTGATGGAACACCGGATCATACTGTTATCTGGCGTTTCCATAAACTGATTGGAAAATTAAAACTGGCAGAGGTTTTATTTGAAGAAATCAACCAACAACTTTGTGAACAAAACATTATGATTAGAGCCGGAGGAGTCAGTATTATTGACGCCACAATAATCGAAGCCAAAAACTCTCGTCCTAAAAATGGAAAAAGCGGTGAGAATACACAGGATAAAGATGCTGCTTATACCAGTAAAAAAGGTTCAGATGGCAAGCTCAAAACCACTTATGGTTTTAAACTTCATGGTAACAGTGATGAAGATGCCTTTTTACAAAAATACACCTGTACTGCCGCCAATGAGCATGATTCTAAACAATTTAAGAAACTGCTTACAGGAGAGGAATCTCAAGCTTATGCTGATAGTGCCTATAAAAGCAAGGAACATGATGAGTATCTTCAAAGGAACAAAATAAAAAATGAAATACACGAGCGAGCCCACCGCAACAAGCCTCTGACTGAGAAACAAAGGCTGGCAAATACTTGGAGGTCTCAAGTTAGGAACCGTGTTGAAAGTGTGTTCGGCATTCTGAAGCTACATTATGGCATTGCCAAAGCCAGACATGGAGGATTAATGCAATTACATACATCAATAGGCTTTGCTGCCATGGCATATAACCTTAAAAGAGCGGTAAAAATACAAAATAGTTGTGCCTGAAAAATGGCAAAACACCCCGATTAGCCCTCAAAAAGCTAGTCGGGATTAAGAAAATCGGAACAAATAGTGGTTTTTATCGAAAATCGAAAAAATCAGAAGTTTTAATCAATCAAGCAAAGGTCTCTAAAATAATGACAAATAAATTGATTTTTTTCATCTTAACTTTAAATTTCAGCGAACTTGTGTCAGCAGAAGACAAAGAAAAAGTGGAGCTTGAGCCTGCTACGGTTGTGGCAATAGCAAATAAACAAATAAGACCTATTCAAGATGTTATTGGTGACGTCTCTCTAATCAATTCAGATCAACTGGAATCGCGCCTTAGTGAAGATATGGCAAGTGCGTTAAAATATGAAAGTAGTATTTTCATGGAAGATGCGGGTACTCGCTTTGGCAGTAGTGGTATCAATATTAGAGGTATTGGTAAAAATCGTGTCGCTATTGAAGTCGATGGCACTCCGAGCTCAAATCAATTTTCAATCGGTTCATACTCTCACGCAACTTCTGTTTTTCCCGATATTAGCTTAATAAAAAGCATAGAAGTTTTGAATGGTCCCGCATCCACACTTTATGGCAGTGATGCTATTGGTGGAGTCGTTTCTATCAGAACGTGGAATCCCGAAGATTTGACAAGACTTACTGATTCCAATCATTTCTCTAAGCTCAGACTAGGCTATGAACAAAAAAATCATTCACGCTCTATAACAGGACTTTCAGCTTGGGACAATGATAATAATGGGGTATTGATCTCTTTTACTCAAAGGGATGGGAAAGGACTCATTCCTCATGGCTCTGTACATGATAAAAGAGACTTTTCAGATTGGGGTCAACAAACATTGTTTACCAAGTTTGTACATGCTACTAATCAAAATAATAATTTAGTGTTAAGTTTTAGAGGACAACAAAGAGATTCAACAACACAAATTAACTCCTTTATCGGCATCGAACGCTTTGCCAGAACAACCGGACTGTATGCTGAAGACAACAATAATGATAAAGAAATCAGTTTAAACTACGATTTTGGCTTAAACAGTCGTTGGTTTGATTCCGGGGTGTTTCATGCATACTATGCTGACACAGATTTCAAGCAAGACACTTTTGAGAATCGTAACTCTAGAACCGGAACTCCTTTATTTCAATTCAGAAATTTTGAATATAGTCAAAGTCGTCATGGAGTAGAAATAAACCTTCATAAATCTATCAACTTTGATAATGCAACTCACAATTTAATTTATGGAGTTGAATTTTCTAACGCAGATATCAGTGAGTTGAGAGATGGTTTTGAGGCTAATTTGCAAACGGGAGTTACAATCCCGGCTATTTTGTCTGAAGTTTTTCCCCGACGAGATTTCCCAAACTCAAATGTAAAAGAACTTGGAGTTTTTTTCATGAATGAAATTGTTTTTGATAATGATAAATGGGTATTAATCCCGGCATTGAGATTCGATAGATATAAACTCAACCCAACTCGCGATGAAATTTTTGATGCAAATGGAACGGATACAGAAATTGTCGCTCTTTCAGAGACTGATTTTTCTCCTAAATTAGGGGTACTTTATAATATTAACAATAACTCCAATATCTACTTACAATATGTCAGAGGATTTAGAGCGCCGCCTTTTGATGATGTCAATATCGGTCTGAATATTCCTATGTTTCGGATTCGTGCAATTGCTAATCCAGAATTAAAATCTGAACACTCAAACGGATTCGAAGCCGGTTATCGCGTCTTCAAAGATGAACACGAATTCAAAATCAATGTTTTCCACAATGATTACAAAGACTTTATCGAAACGAAAGCCAGAATTGGAGTTGATCTTGACACCGGTGAATTAATTTTCCAGTCCATAAATATCGAAACAGCAAGAGTTAGAGGGCTGGAAATGGATTATTTATGGCAGTTTCATGAGAGGATGTCTCTGGGATTCAGCTGGGCGTGGACTGAGGGGGAAAACACTCAAACAAAAGAAGAATTGAGTCCAATTTCACCAGCAAAAGCAGTCGTCAATCTAAGTTGGATGTCAGTTGATGCATTATGGAATGCAAATTTATTTATAGTTCACAACCAAAGAAAATCTGTGGCTGATGACAATTTATTTGCAACCCCATCAAATACTGTAGTCGATATTCAGGTTCACAGAAATTTTAAAAACCGAGGGCAGCTTAGCTTTGGAATACTCAATCTGTTTAATGAGAAATATTGGAATTGGCAACAAATCAGAAACTTTGATGCTGAAGATCAAATTATTGATTCATTAACTCAACCTGCAAGAAATGTTTCTTTCGCTTATACCTATTCATTCTAAAAATTGCAATTGACTTACATCAATTATTAGATTGAAAGAGTTATGTACTATAATCCCAAGTAGGCGAAACCTTATTGATTCGCCTGAGTGTCAATTAATTAAATATGGAGGAAATATGAAAACTCTAAAAAACACACTACTTATTGCCAGCCTGGTTGCAGGTTTTAGTGCATGTGGTAGTGATAATAAAACACCAAGTTCCGGTAGTTCAGGCATCAATGCTCACAGAGCTGAAATGATGACAGGTTCTACTGACTTGAAAGCCCAGATTGAGACAGGTCAACAATTATATGAGACACATTGTGTAGCTTGTCATCAAATTACTGGACAGGGGCTTAAAGGAGCATTTCCTCCTTTAGCTGGCTCAGACTACCTTGTTGCAGATAAGAGTCGTGCGATTGGTACGGTCATTAAAGGCTTATCCGGTGAAATTACTGTCAATGGTGAAAAATACAATGCCATTATGCCTAATTTTTCATATCTTAATGATGAGCAAGTTGCAAACATTGTGACGTATGTTGCAAATAGTTGGGGAAATGATGGATTTCAAGTTAGCTCTGCTGAAGTGGCGGCTGTTCGTGCCAGTGGAGCCATTGATGTTCCAACCGGTGAAAAAGCAGATCACCCGGGTGCGAGTAGTACCGAAGCGAGTTATCAAGGTGCACCATCAGGTATAAATCCTAATGATACAGCTCAAATGATTGATTCAGAAGGTCCTGCTATGACAAAAGAGCAATTTGCAAATGCTACAAAAATTTATTTTGAGCGTTGCGCAGGCTGTCATGGAGTTTTAAGAAAAGGAGCTACCGGAAAACCGTTAACCACAGATATCACAAGGGAAAAAGGATCAGACTATCTGAAAACTTTAATTACCTATGGTTCTCCTGCAGGTATGCCAAACTGGGGAACATCCGGAGATTTGACGGATCAGCAAATTACAGATATGGCAAACTTCTTACAGCATGAGCCTCCGATGCCTCCTGAATGGGGTATGAAAGAAATGAAAGAGAGCTGGAAAGTTTATGTTAAACCGGAAGATAGACCGAAGAAAAAAATGCATAAACGCAATATTGAGAACTTTTTCTCAGTGACTTTGCGTGATGCTGGTCAGGTAGCAATTATTGATGGTGATACTTATGAAATTGTCTCAATTCTAAATACCGGGTATGCTGTTCATATCTCTCGTGTTTCTGCGTCAGGTCGCTATGTTTATGTGATTGGTCGTGATGCAAAAACTGATATGATAGACTTGTATATGGATCCTCCTCAAGTGGTTGCTTCAATTAAAGTTGGTTTGGAAGCCCGTTCTGTTGAAACCTCTAAATATCATGGTTATGAAGACAGATATGCCATAGCTGGCTCATACTGGCCACCACAATACACGATTATGGATGGAGACACTTTGGAACCATTAAAAATTGTTTCCACTCGTGGAATGACAGTTGATACGCAAGAGTATCATCCGGAACCTCGTGTTGCTGCAATTGTTGCATCACATCAGCATCCTGAGTTTATAGTTAATGTGAAAGAGACTGGTAAAATATTACTTGTCAATTATTCGGATATTAACAACTTGGCTGTTACAACAATCAATGCAGCTCGCTTTCTCCATGATGGAGGTTGGGACAGAACAAAACGTTATTTCCTCACTGCTGCTAATCAGTCGAATAAAATTGCCGTTATCGATTCCAAAGACCGGAAACTTGTATCCCTGACAGATGCAGATAAAATCCCTCATCCTGGTCGCGGAGCCAATATTGATGATCCCGAACATGGTCCTGTGTGGGTGACATCAGCGCTTGGTAATGAAAAAGTGACATTTATCGGGACAGATCCTGTGGGACATCCGGATAAAGCATGGAAAGTTGTTCGAGTCGTTAAAGGAATGGGAGGTGGTTCATTATTCGTCAAGTCACATCCTAAATCCAATCACTTATATGTTGATGCACCTTTAAATCCTGATACATCGTTTTCACAATCAGTAGCTGTCTTCGATGTTAAGAATCTTAATGCAGGGTTCGAAGTTCTGCCTATTGCCAAATGGGCTGATATTGGTGATGAAGGAGCTCAACGTGTTGTTCAACCTGAATTTAATAGTGCAGGAACTGAAGTATGGTTCTCGGTTTGGAACGGCAAAGATCAAACCTCTGCACTTGTTGTCGTTGATGATAAAACATTAAAACTCAAAAAAGTTATCAAAGATAAGCGTCTGATAACACCTACAGGTAAGTTTAATGTAACAAATACAGTTGAGGATATATATTAAAAAACTGTATGAGTGGTGTGAAAATTATTTACACCCGCCCTCGCAAAACCCCTGATTTATCAGGGGTTTTTTATTCGAAGAATCAAAACCCAATTTTTAGTATATTAGAGTTACGAGAAATCGCTATTTTTTGAAAATGAGTTTAGTGTCAATGAAACACCGAGTCCAAGAACCTGAACTCGGTGTTTTGTTACTTAGATTTACTCTAGTGGTTCAAACCCATCTTCAAATATCAAGTCAGGATATAAACATGATTTAACTTCAATATTATCAATCACCCAACCGGCATCACGACCGACAGAGCCATCACTACCGAGTCTGAATCTGAATTGAACATTTTGTCCGCCATATCCAGTCAAATCAACAACTGATTTAGTCCAGTCTTGTGGATCCCCACACCAACCAAGAAAGTCTTGTCCGGTCAATGGATTAGCAGTCCCTGAAAAAGTACCTGTGTAGGTGTCAGTTAGCATTTTGCTATTATCGAGATAAGTCCAGTTACTTCCACCATCTGTAGAGATTTCTAGAATGCCTCCATCCCAACAATTTGGTGCATTGTCTTCAATGGTTTGATGGTTTTGATACTGGAGTGTCATGTTATGATGTCCGGCAGGTAAAGCAATTTCTGGAGAAATCAGTCTTTGATCAGCAATTGCCGTAGGATCAATCGCATGCCATGCCATTCCTGAACCTCCAAACGGATTTGTTGCATCAATTTGCCATGTATCACCGGTTCCCTCATGAGTCCAAGCACCGGCTCCAGCCTCCACATCATCGGAGAAGTGAGTCATAGGTGTTGCAATATCAGGACAATCACCGGGAGCAGGAGCTGTTGTGAAATTAAATATTTCTGAATAAATACTATCTCCGCATGGGTTGTTGGCAATGACTCTCCAATAATACATTGTATTGGAATCTAGTGGAGTTGTTGGTGCTACAGTCGTACCACTTAATGTGCTCGTAAATACAATAGACGTAAATCCCATATCTGTTGCTATTTCAACAGTGTACTCTTGTGAGTTACTGGAACCACTCCAGTTCAAACTGGGTTGATAATCTACATTGATAGAGTTGTTTGAAGGAGTCAGCAAAGATGGTTGAGATGGAGAGACATCAAAAACACTAAGATTTAGATTTAGTGTTTTATCATCAGTTCCTGCTGCTGTACCCAATAATGTCAAGGGGTAATTTCCGGCTGATGCCATTGGAGTTACATCTATATCCAGAGTCGATGAACCCGGTAAAGGTGTTACCGGATTTGGTGTGAAACTCACAATTGATGAAACGGGTTCTCCTGTTAATGAAAGTGTCACGGGAGAGTCAAATAATGAAATTGAACCTACATTAATATCATAACTTGCTGTATCTCCGGTACACACAGACATGGATGACTCAGGAGAACTTAAATAAAATCCCGGAGTTCCGCATTCATCAAATTTAAAAGCTCCTACGCGAATTTGCCAATTGCCACCGGATGTTTCATAATATTCATTCACATGCCAAAATGTACAATCATCAATTGGGTCAACATTTAGAGAGGTGTAATCACCCCATCTTTGCGAACCTGTTTGACTGCCTGTTCCTTCAACAATTGACTCCTCTCCAAGAGTCATTTGACCTGCGGTATCGCCGGCTAACCTACCTGTGTATCTGATTGCAGGGAACATTGTTGAACTGGAAGCACTGTATGCCAAACCAATATTTCCTTCCTGATCCATTGCAATAGACCCCATCCAGCGATGAATATTATCATTGACACCCGGAGCGTATGTTCCTTCTTGGTGAAGAACCGGTGTTGTATCAGGAGATCTGATTTCCCACCAACGAATTCCACCAATTCCTGTGGATGCTTCAACAGACTGATTAGTGACTAATGATTCATGAGTGCCAAAATTTCTGTATGCTAATCGGTGTAAAGGTCTTTGACGATAAGACTGAATATCTACTAGGTTTGTTGTACCTTGTTGAGGAATACAATTTCTACCACCACCACAAGGAAAAATGGTATCGTAACTTGAAATCGGCAAGGATGTTTCAAGGGTAAAAGTTGAGTTTGCAGGTGTGTCAAAATCAGCATGAAACTCCCAGATGTTTAATCCGTCAAAAGGAGCACCATAGGGACCACCATCGTCCATCGAACCTACAAAATACTGTGGAGAACCATTTGGAGGTAAGTCGAAACCATCAATATCAGCCGGTAACAGCCCATCGCCGACTCTCCAAGGATCTGTTGAACGATCCACAAAAAAGTAAACAACTGTCGGTGTTGGGTTACCGCTTATTAAGTCATCTCTTTTGATCCCATAAGCACCAACCCCGGCATAAGAGCCACCATTGAAATCTCTGGTGGAGAGATAGTATCCATCGCTCCAAATACCGTATTTCGGATAATCAGGGAATAAATCGGTTCCTTGTGTATTTTCATTTAAAATAGCCCAACGATACCATGTACCGGTTGGATCAGGAGATGTTGAAATCGCAATACAGTTAAAAAACTCAGTGTGACTTGGTGATGTAAATTGAGTCAACATCCAGCGGTCGGCAATTTGATCGTATAATACAATCGGGTCACCTGAGTTGTCAGTTTCGCAAAATCCACCAAAACCACTCCAAATGGTGTTATTGGCAGCTGGTCCGAAAACTGAATTCCCTGATTTGTCCAAGATATGAAAAGACAAATTCGTCATTGCAATATAGTGATTAGGCCCAACATCACCCGCCGGATCAGGAGGTGAAACGCCTGATAAATTGGAGAGTGCATTAAAAGATGCTGTTGGTCCCGGAATTGTCGCTCCCAAAGTCGTTTGTAATGTTGGATCAAAACTTAATTGGGTGTTAGGTGATTGTTCAATATTAACAGCACCCGGATCAACGATTAAACCACCTCTGTTTTCAGGTGCGGCGATTGGTTTAGGATACATCAATCGCAATGGCATTGAAATATCAAACTTTGTTGCATGCAACACATTCGGAGTTAGAGCTTGTGATTTATTGGTAGAACTTACCTCTTTGTCTTTCTGAGCAATCACAAAAACGGATTGAAATATCAGTATTAAACTGATAATTATTTTACTTTTCATTTCTTCCTCTTTTTTTACTTAAAATTCATCGATAAATTCTAAGCCAGAAGATTAATATTAGCCACTAAAATATTGGCTAAATATCAATTTCAGAAAGAGACAAGGCTATTTTCTTAGTAGTTTTTATTTTAAAACCTTCAATCCACCAAAATATGGCTGTAAAACTTCTGGAATTGTGATTGAACCATCTTCATTCTGATAGTTTTCCATAACAGCAATAAGGCAGCGACCAACAGCAAGCCCGGAACCGTTCAGTGTGTGGACTAATTGAGGTTTTTCGCCTTCATTATCGCGGAATCTTGTTTTCATGCGACGTGCTTGGAAATCGGTACAAGTCGAGCATGAAGAAATTTCACGATATTTGTTTTCACCCGGTAACCAAACCTCAATGTCATAGGTTTTTGCTGAACCAAATCCCATGTCTCCGGTGCAGAGAACAATGGTTCTGAATGGAATCTGCAATGCTTTTAGAATTCCTTCCGCACAAGCGGTCATTTCTTCCAATGCTTGCTCAGAGTTGTCAGGATGAACAATTTGAACCAACTCCACTTTTTCGAACTGGTGCTGACGAATCATGCCGCGGGTGTCTTTTCCATAACTTCCTGCCTCTTTTCTAAAACAAGGCGTGTGTGCCGTCAGTTTGATTGGCAAATCATCGGCGGCAATAATTGTATCAGCATATAAATTTGTTAAAGGAACTTCAGCCGTTGGAATTAAGTATTTCTCATCAGTTGTAATAAATGCGTCATCAGCAAATTTTGGTAATTGGCCACTACCGGTCATAGTCGCTTCATTCACCAGAAAGGGAACGTAACATTCCTTATAGCCATTTTTTTGCGTATGTGTATCAAGCATAAATTGTGCCAACACACGCTGTAAACGAGCAATAGAACCACTTAAAACTGTGAATCTGGACCCTGATAATTTCGCTGCATTTTCGGCGTCCAGCCAATTATTTTTTACTCCTAAATCCACATGGTCCTTGGGTTGAAAATCAAACTCAGTCGGTTCTCCCCATTTTCTGACTTCGACATTTTCAGACTCATCTTTCCCAACCGGAACATCTTTTAGTGGCAAATTCGGTGTGTAATAAACTATTTTTGCAACTTCCTGCTGAATTTCTTCAAATTTCTGTTTTGCTTCAGATAATTCCTCGCCAATTTGTTTTACTTTATCGAAAAGTGGTTGTGCATCTTCCCCTTTTGCTTTTGCTTGACCAATCGATTTGGAAACAACAGTTCTTTGGTTTTGCAGATTTTCTTGTAAAACCTGATAATGTTTGCGCTGTTCTTCCAGCTCTTTCCAGGCATCAACATCCAGTTGATAACCTCTGGTTGCCAGCGTTTTCGCAGTTTCTTCCAAGTCGTTTCTTAATAATTGAGGGTCGAGCATAATGTTTTTCTTTAATAAATGAATCCAAGGGCGGTATTTTAGCCTTAAGTGGGTGAATTCACAATCAAACCCAATAGTACGCCAAGTATTAAGACACAATTGTTTACAATTCGTAGAGATATTATTGTTTTTATGGATTTATTTATTAAAAGCATCTAATATTACTCATCCCAATTGAATAAAAAAACTAACTGAAAAAGTGAGTGATAATATAAAAAATACTGAATTTGAGATTTTCCCATGGCAAAAAAACTTTGATACGGGAATTGAAATTATTGATACCCAGCATAAAAAGCTGGTGGATATTCTCAATTTGCTTGCATCAAACTTAGCCAATCGTTCAAAAGCAGTTGTTTTAAATAAAATATTTGATGAGTTGGCCGAATATGCTAATTTTCACTTCGAGAGCGAAGAAAAAGTTTGGATAGAATACTTCAAAGACGATATCTGGTATCAACAGCATGAGAAAACCCACGAGAAATTCATCCAGCAAGTACTAAATTTAAAAAAACAAGGGGATAAACTGGAGTTGGATACTGTTATCCAGAATGTTGTTTCCTTACTGACACAATGGCTCACATATCATATTCTCGATACCGATAAGCGCATGGCTTTTGTCGTTCAGGAATTAAAAGCCGGCAAACCTCTGGCAGAAGCTAAAAAAATTGCTGACAAGAAGATGAGTGGTTCCATGCAGGTTCTGATAAATACTATTTTGAAAATGTATGACACTCTTTCAAATCGAACAATGGGGTTCTTAAGAGAGCGAGCCTTGAGACTTCAAGCTGAAGCGGAACTCATGCAAAGCGAAGAACGCTGGAAGTTTATTCTCGAAGGTGGTGTTGAAGGTGTTTGGGATTGGAGCATCCCGGAAAATAAAATATCTCAATTTAAAGATAGTGAAACTATCTTTGACAGAATTAACGAGTTTTCCGATTCAAAATTGAGTTCGTCAAATATTCATCCTGATGACCTCATACAAATGAAGCAAGACTTTGATGATCATTTAAATGGTAAAACTGAGTTTTATATCAATAAACACAGAGTTTTAAGAAGTGAAGTCTGTTCATGGATTCTTTCGCGAGGAAAAATTGTAGCACGCGATCATGAAGGTCAACCTACACGAATGATTGGTGTGAATCAGGACATCACTGAACACCAACTCGCATCTCTGATTTATCAGAAAAGCCGTCAGGGAATGGTGATTGTTTCCGCAAATGAAATCATTGTCAGCGTTAATCCTGCATTTTCTGAAATGTCAGGCTATAAGGATAACGAACTTATTGGGAATAATCTAATCCATTTTTTGACAACAGAAAAGGATGAAAGTTTTTATTACGACATGTGGAAAACAGTCAGGTCAAAGGGAAAATGGCAGGGAACTATCTGGAATCAAAGAAAAGATGAAACTAAATTCCCGCAAGAGATTGAGATTTCAAATATCAAGGATAAAAATGGAAGTGCCAACTATTATCTTCTATTAATCAACGATGTCACTGAAAAAATAAAGTCTGACAAAAAAATATTCTATCAAGCAAATTATGATTATTTAACAGGGATTGCAAACCGTTATCTGTTTCAACAAAATCTGGAACAAGAGATCAGTAACTCTCTGCAAAATAACAAATCCTTTGCGCTTTTATTGATTGATCTTGATAATTTCAAAGATATTAATGACATTAAAGGCCATAACTTCGGTGATCAATTGCTCAAAAATGTCGCAAAGAAAATAAATAAATCGGTTAAAATTAAACACAACATTGCCAGATTCGGAGGTGATGAGTTTACTGTCATCATTCCTGAAACAGATAATCACAGTCAAACTGAAAAAATAGCACAGGAGATTATCAGCAGTTTGCGTCAGCCTTTTACTATTAATGATGAGCAGGTTTTCATAACAGCCAGTATTGGTATTGCTACCTATCCGAATGACGGTGACGATGTATTTACGATTTTAAAACACGCAGACCAGGCGATGTTCAAGGCAAAAGAACAGGGTCGTAACAGATACAGTTACTTCACTCACTCGATGCAGGTAGAAGCAACTAATCGCCAACAAATCGCAATGGAGTTGAGACAGGCCATAAAAAATCGTGAGCTGGAAGTCTATTATCAACCGATTGTTAACTCAGAAACCGGGAAGATATATAAAGCCGAAGCTTTACTTCGATGGAATCACCCAACTGAAGGAATTGTTAAGCCGGAGAAATTCATCCAAATTGCTGAAGATACAGGCTTGATTTTGAAAATTGGCCAATGGACGTTTAAAAAAGTCTGTAAACAATTAAAAAAATGGATTCCAAAGTATGGGGAGAATTTTCAAATTAGCATAAATAAATCCCCTAAACAATTTATCAATCGCTCTGCTTCTTTGAAATGGCTTAAAAGACTGAAAAAAAATAACCTGTCCGGTAAAAATATCGCTATTGAAATTACCGAAGGCCTATTGCTAGATAACAATGAAAAGATTCAAAAACATTTATTGATGTTCCGAGATGCCGGTGTGGATATCTCGATAGATGATTTTGGAACCGGATATTCATCCTTATCCTATCTTAAAAAATTTGATATTGATTTTATTAAAATTGATCGTTCGTTTATTAGCAATTTAGAGAATGAACCTGATAACTTGGCTCTCATTGAAGCAATCATTGTGATGTCCAAGAAATTAGGCATCAAAACCATTGCCGAAGGTGCTGAAACTCAATATCAAAATAATGTTCTCACAAAGTCAGGATGCAACTATATTCAAGGATATTACTACTCTAAACCGATACCCGCCAAAGAGTTTGATAAACTTGTAACTAGACATAATGAGCAGTAACAATTCAATTGTTACAAAATGTTAATTTTTTTTCAATATTGAGAAATGTCAATTAACCTTTCTTAAAAATTGTTTAGTATAACAGTGAGTTAATAGGGTTTGCTCCTTATTAACTGGGAGTTTTACTTTTGGGGGTTAATGATGAAAAAATTAAAGGATAATAACTCAACTGTTCGATTTGCTTTGATTGTGGCAGCAATCTTTTCGGTATTGTTTCCGTATCTTTTATGCACACACACCAAAAAAGGGATGCGTAAAGATTTATCAAATAGTTTACAGACAGTTCTAAAGACAACGGAACAGAATTTGTTGATGTGGATTAAAGCAGAAGAGGCAATCATTAAAAGCTGGTCACTTAATAATGGAATAATTTCTGAAAGTGTTACAAAGTTGCTCAATTCTTCTCAAGAGCATGATGATTTGGTTTCAAATCCCTTAACCATAAAGCTTAGAAATCATTTTAAACCAATATTGGAAAGTGAAGGTTATAAAGGCTTTTTTATCATTACACCGGATTATATAAATATTGGTTCCATGCGTGATGCAAACCTCGGCGATGAAAGTCTCATTGATAAATTACTTCTCGAACGTGCTTTTAGAGGAGAAACATTTTTAACTCTTCCTCAAGAATCTGATGTTCCTTTGCTCAATTCAGCCGGGAAAATGGTGGAAAATTATCCAACTATGTTTTTAGTTTCACCATTTAAAGATAACAAAGGAGATGTGATTGCGGTGATGACATTCAGAATTGACCCTAATCTCGAATTCTCCAAACAGTTATCCCTTGGAAAGATTGGAAACACTGGGGAAACCTATGCTTTTAATAGAAACGCTCAACTACTGAGTAGTATTGGTTTTGAAGAAAACCTCAAAAATATAGGTATTGTTGATAAAGATAAAACCTCCATTCTTGAATTAACAATTCATAACCCTGGAGTTAACTTAGTGGAAGAGGGAAGTATCTTCAACGCTAAGGATTACAATGAAAAACCTTTAACCTTAATGGCTGAAAGTGCCACGAAAGGAGAGTCAGGAGTCAATCTTTTGGGTTATTCTGATTATCGTGGGGTTAATGTAATTGGAGCCTGGAAGTGGAATTCGGAATATAACTTTGGTTTAGCTACAGAAATTGAATTCGAAGAAGCATACTCAACCTTGTTAAGTTTACGATATGCAATGATATTAACCGGGCTGATTGGATTATCTGTCATCGTTGCAGCGTATTTTTATATTCGTTATAGTAAAAATAACAAAAGGCTCTCATTAGAAGATGGTCTGACTGGAATTGCCAATCGCCGAATGCTTGATTTGACACTTAAAAACGAGTTCAATCATTCGATGAGGTATAAGAAACCGTTGTCAATTTTGATGATTGATGTTGATTTTTTCAAATCTTACAATGATGTATTTGGTCACTTGGTAGGAGATGATGCACTCAGAAAAATTGCTGGTCTTATTAAAGATTGTGTTCATAGAAAAAGTGACTTGGTTGCTCGATATGGCGGTGAGGAATTCTGTGTAGTATTGCCTGACACCTCTTCAGAGAATGCCCACCAAATTGCCGAAAAGATCAGGGAAAAAGTTTTTGCAGAAAAAATTGATAGAAATCCGATACAAGGGTTAAAATGGATTACCGTGAGTATTGGAATAAAAACCCTCATTGTTGATGAAGGTATTGATATTCCGATAGTTATTTCACAAGCTGATGCAGCTTTGTATCAAGCTAAAAATGCGGGCAGAAATCGCACTCAGATTTTTGAAAATTGAATCGAAATGGAGAACTACTGATTGTAGATAAATGGTTTTTTGCCACTGTCTGAATGTTTGTCAAGCCATTGTTGGTGCAATTTTTCTTCCTCTTCGGATGCTAAAGTTACTTTTAGTGGTGGCAAATTGTTTAAATCAATGCTAAATCCTTTAATTGTATCTGAATGACTTGTCGCGCCACCCAAATTCAGCTTGGTTTGGCCACCAGTCATTATCAGATAAACATCAGCCAGAATTTCAGAGTCAAGCAACGCTCCATGTAATGTACGCTGCTCGTTGCTGACACCATAGCGCTTACACAATGCATCCAGAGAGTTTCTTGCGCCCGGATGTTTGTTTCTGGCATATTCAAGAGAATCTGTAATCGTGCAAATATCCTGAATTTTCAGGTTTTTTCCGCATAATGCAAATTCGTGATTAATAAAATTTACATCAAACCCGGCATTGTGAATTACTAGTTCTGCACCTTTTACGAACTCAATAAACTCATCAACAATATGTTCAAATAATGGCTTGTCACTGAGAAACTCGGTTGTAATTCCATGAACCTCCAAAGCTCCTGGTTCACTCTCTCGCATAGGGTTGATGTATTGCTGGTAGTTGTTTCCCGTGAGTTCACGATTTATGACTTCGACCGCACCTATTTCAATAATACGATTACCATCGGAAATGTTAATGCCTGTTGTTTCGGTATCCAGCATGATTAGCCTGTTTCCGTTCATTCCTGTGCCCCCAGACTTTTTATTTTTTCTGCTTCCAAGCGAGCGAGTTGATCCACTCTTTCATTCTCATCATGTCCGCTGTGACCTTTGACCCAATGCCAGTTTATTTGGTGTTTCTGCGCCAGTTCATCCAATTGCATCCACAGTTCCTGATTAAGAACCGGCTTTTTATCAGACTTTTTCCAGTTACGCGCTTTCCAGCCCTCAAGCCATTGAGTGAAGCCATCAATCACATACTTTGAGTCGGTATAAAGCTCAATATCGCAAGCTCTGCTTAATGCTTGCAAACCCTTGATGACTGCTGTCATTTCCATTTGATTATTCGTCGTATCAGTCTGACCACCGCTAAACATTTTCTCGGTTTTATTATATCTTAGCAAACATGCCCAACCTCCGGGACCCGGATTTTGTAAACAAGAACCGTCTGTAAACATTTGAATTTTTGCCTTGGTCATTTATAAAAAGAGAATAAAATGGCATTATACTGACATCAGTGTTCCAAACCTATAATTTCGTGATAAATTTTTCATGTCACCAAAAATATGAAACTGACGTATTAATCTAAACAAACGGAGAATTCAGTTATGAAAAAGTCATTCTTATCAATATTTGTAATTATTGCTATTTTAGGATGTTCAAAAGATTCTCAAGGTGAAAATAAACCTTCCGTAAGTGTTCCGGATGGTGTCACTTTTGAACTTAATGTTAGTAATGGACAGGGATTTAATCACGAAAGTCCAAAAGCCAAAGTGCATTCTGCTACTAACAAAATTGTCAGTTTCAAGGCGACCGACTGGTATTTTAGAATTCATGGCTTGGGTCTGGAGGAAGAAGGTGTTTCTGAGACTGAAAGACTTGGAAAAAACAATACCATTCTATCTATGAAAGCTGAGATTAACGGAAAAAAAGTAAAAGTGGGTTGTGATCCTGCCAAGAATCCTAAAGGTTTTTTCAAGCGAACTGAGCTCACAAATGACACTATTTCCGGTGAATTTGAAGTGGAGTTTGTCAGTTGTGATGATTATATGACCGGAAAACCGGTGGATTATCCGAAAGAACCATTTACAGTCACAGGTCGCTTTAATAATTTCCCTCTAAAGAAATAATTAAATATCTTTTTGGATGAAAAGTTTGCTCATCTATCGTAAGATTGTCCGCTGTAAATTTATTTAAACATATAGGGGACAACTATGGGTTTACTCAAAGGTAAAAAAGCCTTAATCGTTGGCGTTGCCAGTGACCGTTCAATTGCTTGGTCGATTGCTGAGGTCTTTCACAGAGAAGGTGCTGAACTGGCTTTCACATATCTGGATGACAAATTAAAAAAACGTGTTGATAAAATTGCAGCACAAACCGGTTCGGAAATTGTACTTCCGTGTAATGTTGCCAGCGATGATGAAATCAATAATGTTTTTAGCGAACTGGAAAAGCATTGGGATGGATTGGATATTCTTGTTCATTCCGTTGGTTTTGCTCCGCGCGAGTTGTTGCAAGGTGACTATTTACAAAACCTGACTCGTGAGGGTTATCACGTTGCTATGGATATTAGTTCTTACTCTTTTGCGGCGCTTGCTAAAGCCGGTAGAAATATGATGAAAGGTCGTGAAGGCTCATTACTCACATTGAGTTATTTGGGTGCAGTCAAAGCCATGAACAACTATAATGTCATGGGTGTTGCCAAAGCAGCATTGGAAGCCAATGTGCGTTATATGGCTCACTCACTTGGAGCTGAAGGAACGCGTGTCAATGGCATCTCAGCCGGACCAATTAAAACTCTGGCAGCTTCAGGAATAGGCAACTTAAAGAAAATGCTCGATCATGTTGCAGAAAAATCACCTTTGAAACGCACCGTTACACAAGAAGATGTTGCCAATGCCGCTACATTCCTGTGTTCTGACTGGGCTCGTGGAATCACCGGCGAAATCACTTATGTGGACTCCGGTTATAACATCATGGGCATGACCGGGATTGATGATGATTGATGAATCATCAATTGGTTTTATCAAAATGAAAAGCAGGTTTTATATCTGCTTTTTTATTGGAAACTTTATAAAACAAAGTTTATATAACATTAAATTTCAAATTTAAGGTCTCCCTGACTCTTTTCATTTTTATAAAAGTTTCAAAATTATACGAATTTACTCACTCAATTTAATTTTTATCTCTAAAATCGTCTTGAAATGATAACGAAGTAATTAAACCTTTTAGAAAGTATGATACATATCAACATTGTAGTTTATGCAGTAATTTTGAATTATAATTTCAGGTAACTTACATCAGAACTAATTGGGGGAAACAACATGAGTCATATTTATAACAACATACTAGAAACAATCGGAAAAACACCCATTGTAAAAATTAACAAACTGGCATCAAAAGGAGTTAATATTTATGCCAAGGTAGAATCATTTAATCCTATGGGTTCTGTTAAGGACAGATTGGCAATCGGAGTGATTGAAGATGCCGAAAAACGTGGAGTATTAAAACCGGGTCAAACAATTGTTGAAGCCACCAGTGGCAATACCGGGATCGCATTAGCTATGGTTTGTGCTCAGAAAGGTTATCCGTTAGTTATTGTTATGGCTGAGAACTTCAGTGTGGAAAGACGTAAAATGATTCGTTTCTTAGGTGCAAAAGTAGTCCTCACTCCCGCACAATACAAAGGCACTGGAATGTTAAATAAAGCCAAGGAACTGGCCGATAAGCACGGTTGGTGGCAACCCAAACAGTTTGAAAATCCGGCAAATGCAGGAATTCATGAAAGAACCACTGCAAAAGAAATTCTTTCCGACTTTGCAGAAATTGGACTTGATTATTTTGTCAGCGGATTTGGCACCGGCGGAACATTAGCAGGAGTATCAAAAGGCTTAAAGACCGGAAGTCCAAATACAAAAATTATCGTGTGTGAGCCTGATAATTCTCAGATTTTAGCCAGTGGAATACCACAACCGATAGATCCTTCAGGAAACTATGAAGAAAGTCATCCGAACTTCAGGCCTCATCTTATGCAAGGTTGGTCACCGGATTTTATTCCAAAATTAACGCAAAATACCGTAGCCAACAATCTCATTGATGGTTACATTGCAGTCGATGGAAATCATGCAATCCAATGTTCAAAAGATTTAGCTCAAAAAGAAGGGATATTTGTTGGAATTACAGCAGGTGCCACCTTTTCAGCGGCTTTGGAAGTTGCCAAAACCGCTTCGGAAGGATCAAATATACTATGCATGTTGCCGGATACAGGTGAAAGATATTTAACCACAGTATTGTTTGATAATATAGCAACAGAAATGACGGATGATGAATATGATATTTCAAAATCAACGGATGGATTCAGATTTGATATTACAGCGGCTGATTGAGTAGAAGAAATCATTCCGAAAGCGAAAGAAACTGCTATCATTGAACTAAATAACATCATAAGTGATACGAGCCAGCCCGTTGTCATGTTTGCGCTTAAATGGTGTGAGTTTTGCGGTTCAGTTAGAAAAGTCCTTGCAAAGTATGGGATAGACTATCAATCGATTGATTTAGATTCCGTTGAATATCAAAAGGATGATAGAGGCAAAGATTTACGTCTGGCATTAAGAAATAAAACCACCTGGAATACCTTTCCACAAATTTTTATCAACGGTGAATTTGTTGGTGGCGGCATTAATTTGTTTGATGGTATTAAAAATGGCAGTATTCAAAAATTACTAGACCAAAATGGAATACAAAAAAATGATTCGACAGTTGACCCTTATACTCAATTACCAACATGGCTGCATCCTCGGGGTAAAGGGTGATGATGATATTGATTGTCATATAAAGATTTGTCCCCAGATAACGCAGATTGGAGCAGATGAACTGCTCACACTCGCTCCCATACTCTGAGACTGTGAAATAACTCATATTAGAATTACAACAAAACATGTTACAATCATATGTGCTAATAATACAAATTTTTACAAATGTCATCATTTTATAAATCAGGAAAGAATCGTCATCAACAATTAATCTTCCCTCCCAGTCTGGATGAATATATAGACTCTGACAATAGTGTAAGAGCGATTGATGATTACATTACACAACTGGATTTTGATAAGCTAGGCTTTCAAGATACAAGGAAAAGCAACCGGTCTGACGGTCAAAAATCTTACAGTCCCAAACTATTAATGAAAATATATCTTTATGGATATTTGAATAAAATCAGAAGTAGCCGAATGTTAGAGCGAGAGTGCAAACGCAACATTGAACTCATGTGGCTTACTTCAGGATTAACACCAACTTACCATACAATATCAGACTTTAGAAAAAACAATCCCAAAGCACTAAGAAAGACATTTAGACACTTTGTTCTGTTATGTAAGAACCTGAGTTTGATTGGAGATGGTCTAAAAGCTGTTGATGGAGCATTTTTAAAAGCCAATGCCTCAAAAAACAAATTACTAATGAAGAAGACAATTGAAAAAGACTTGGTAATTATAGATGAGAAAATTGAAACCTATTTAAAAACTTTAGATAGTTCGGATAAAGAAAAGCAACCATCAAACCTGGCAGATAAATTACCCAGGGATATAGAAAAACTGAAAGCCAGACAACAAAAGCTGTTAGATGATTTAGCGCTTCTTGAGAAACTAAAAAAAAAGCAACATAACCTCACAGACCCGGATGCATCACTAATGAAAAAAGCCTGCTCATAACCTTGTGGCTTACAATACACAAATAACAGTAGATGAAAAATTCAAATTAATAGTAGCCACTGATGTTTCCTCAAGTGGTAATGACTTAGAACAACTTCACAATATGTCAGTTCAAAGCAAAGAGAATCTTGAAGTTCAGGAATTAGACATAGTCGGTGATGTAGGATACTTTAGTGCCAAAGAGATCAAGAAGTGTGTGGATGACAACATCAAAATATCAATACCTGAAGGCAATAAAACTCAAGGTCAAAAAAACAAAGGTAAATATACAAGAGACGCCTTTAAATATGATTCACAAAATGACTGTTATGTATGTCCAAACAATAAGAGCCTCAAAAAAACAATATCGAAACAAACTAAAAATGAAAAACTATACTATAAATATGCAACGACAAACCCGGATTGTAATGGATGTCCATTACGAGAAAAATGCTTGTCATCTAAGGCGTCTTATAAAGTGATTTATAGATGGGAATATGAAGCTGTGGTTGAAAAACATAGGGAAAATATGGCCTTAGAGGAATCAAAAGAAATTATTAAGAAAAGAGGTTCCATTGTAGAGCATCCATTTGGAACAATAAAACGAATGCTCGGTTGGGATCATTATCTTGTTCGGGGCATTGAAAAGGTATCTGGTGAAAATGCATTAATCATGTTTACTTACAATTTTAAGCGAGTATTAAATATACTGGGTATTGATATATTTAGAAAAATGATAAGATTGATGTAAGACCTTTAAAAGGCCATATTCACCTGAGTAAAAAGTCAGTTATTGAAGATAATGACAAGCAAAGCTAAATTTATAGCTAGTAAGAAAATATAAAGTAGTTAATCATAAATTTAGTACAATATAGAAAAATGAGAACAATCCATATTTACGATGATTTTTCTATATGTTATTTCACAGTCTCGGAGCGTGGGAACGAGAAAAATAAGTTGTCAATCTTTTTCACAAGTTCGGGTCTACCTTTAATTTGATAATTATTATCATTTAAAAATCCATTTGTTAATTCATAATCTAAAAAGTCCAATAGGAGAGAAAGATTGTAAGTATGCACTCATAAATAGTGTGATAAAATCAATAAACATTATATGTCACTCACAAGTAGGAGAAATAAGATGGAAAAAGAGAGAAGAATTGCTCTGTTAATTGACTGTGATAATGTCAGCCACAAAGCTATTGATGGGGTGATGAGTGAGTTAGCGAAATACGGTGTTGTAAATATTCGAAAGGCTTATGGGAATTGGAAAAGTCCGCACTCACAGGGTTGGGAAGAAAAGCTTCACCCTTTTGCTATAACTCCTGTACAACAATTTGTATATACCGCTGGCAAAAATGCCACTGATGCAGCAATGATAATCGATGCAATGGATTTACTCTATAGCCAACCTGTTGATGCCTTTGCATTAATGACGAGTGATAGTGATTTTACACCTTTAGCAATGAGAATTTTAACTAGTGGACTCAAAGTTTATGGCTTTGGAGCGAAGAAAACGCCTGCACCTTTTATTTCAGCATGTTCACAATTTATTTTTATTGAAAATTTAATAGGAGTCGAGCAGATTGATTCAGAGGATCAAGAACTTTCTGATAATTCTGGAGCCAGAAAACTGACTAGAAATGAATTAAGGCAGGATAGCGGGTTGGTCAGATTACTTAGAACCGCTGTGGAACAAACAGTTGAGGACGATGGCTGGTCACATCTTGGACAGGTTGGACAGTATATATCAAACAACAGTTCTTTCTCTCCAGTAAACTACGGGTATAAGAAATTAAGCGAGATTATTCGTATTAGTGATTTATTCAAGATAGCAATGAGGAAAAATAATTCTGTCATGTATATCAGAGACGAAAGACAGTAAGAATGAACTACAAATCACGAACTTGGCATTACCCATTAGAAAACGAAACTCAAATTATAGTTTCTTTTGATGGGATGCTGGTAAAATGGGTTAGGGATATTATTGAGAATCCAAATAATCATTTTAAAGCTGAAGATGATCGACGTTGGGGTGTTTATAACGATTGGCATCAAACTTTGGCAAAGTTTCTGAAAAAGCCAAAACTGGATGTTTTACCCGATGAAATGTATCAGGAGATTTGTACACATATCCGCAATAATTTTGATGAATTAGACTTTGAGGAATCCAATCGTCAGTATCTCGAATTACATCCCTCGTATTGGGTTCCTGTGAATGAGGTGATTTATACAGACATTTCTGATGGCGTAAAAAAAGAATATTATTTAATGGATGATTCTATTCTGGTGATGATTTGGGATCACAGCGATGTTTATGATAAGGAGGTTCGTAAAGAAAAGATTTTGTTTTCAGAAATTCTCGACAACCCTGAGGAATATCCTGCAAAAGTTGTCGAGATTGTTCAAAATTTATAGTTTTCTGATTTATTGAATCACTTCATAAACCGGGACATATTCACTTCCGGGAAGTTTCATACGCTTTTGTTCAACGAAGGATTTGAGTAATTTATCCAGTTTTTTCATCAGTTCAGGATTACCTTTGATTTGATAAACACCATGTTTGGCAATTTGCTTTCGTCCAAACTCTTTAACATTGCCTGAAACAATTCCTGAAAAAGCACGGCGCAAATCAGCAGCCAGTTCATTGACCGGTTGGTTTTGATCCAGATTCAGGTTTGCCATGTTTTTATGAGTCGGAACAAAAGGTGATTGATAGTTTTTATCAATGTGTAATTCCCAGTCAAAGTAATAACTGATTTGTTCATTGGAACGAAATTTTTTAACCTTTTTCAAACCTTCAGTCATTTTGATAGCAACCTTTTCAGGATCATCAATAATGATTTCATACAATTGAGCAATTTCATCACCCAAGGCAAAACGAACAAATTCATCAATTTGCTTGAAATATTCGGCTGATTCTTTCGGACCTGTCATGATAAAAGGGAAAGGGGCTTTTCTGTTCTCCGGGTGCGAAAGAATTCCGACCAAATAGAGAATCTCTTCAGCTGTTCCGACGCCGCCCGGAAATACGATAATTCCGTGACCTAGACGCACGAAGGCTTCCAGTCTTTTTTCAATATCCGGCATAATGACCAGCTTGTTGACAATCGGATTCGGTGCTTCTGCGGCGATAATTCCGGGTTCGGTAATACCGATATAACGACCATCGACAATTCTTTGTTTGGCATGACCAACGGATGCTCCTTTCATCGGACCCTTCATCGCTCCGGTTCCGCATCCGGTACAAATATCAGCTCCACGCAAGCCAAGTTGATAGCCGACATTTTTAGTGTATTGGTATTCGTGTTTTTCTATCGAATGTCCGCCCCAGCATACCACCAGATTGGGTTCTTTGCCGTATTGATGAACTTCGGCACGGCGTAACATTTCAAACACCATATTGGTTAACCCTGATGAGCTGTTTTCGTTGAAATTATCTAAATTGCGCTCGGTGCTTTGGAATACGATGTCTCTAAGAACAGAGAATATCGAGTCCCTGATTCCTGAAATCATTTTGCCATCGACAAAAGCCTGTGCCGGTGCATTGATAAATTCCAAATGGATCCCACGTTCTCGAGGTAAAAGTTTCACGTCAAAATCAGGGTATCTGGATAAAACCGCAACGGCATCATCGTCTTTTGCATCACAATTTAAAACTGCCAGACAGCATTTTCTGAAAAGGTCGTGAATTGAGCTTTTACCAACTGCCATCATACGAGTCACTTCATCTCTTGAAAGTAACGTCATATTGCCTCGGGCAGCGATAATGCATCTGTCGATGGTTTTTTCTTGTGATTGATTATTAGAATTGTTTTTATTATTGTTTGCCATTATTTCTCCTTTATAAAGATGGTTTGCGGAATTCAGCACTTTAATGTTTGATTTGAGGTTCCGCAACTTGTCGTTTTTTCTTTCGTTTTTAATTTCGTTATTTTTTAGGGTTGTAATTTTATTGTAACGAATCCCTTTATTTTTGGGCAGACCTACCATATTATGACTTTTCAGCAAAAAATCAAATCTTTTTGATATGACAGAATTAACTTTACTCCTGCTTTTTGGAGTTTTTATCTTGTTTTTTGGTACAAACTCCAAAGCAAGGGATATCGCCAGATCTACCGGAAAACGTGAATGCGTCAATCGTCGTTTTGTGTTTTTGGATGATTCAATCGCTTTGAAATCTCTGAAAGTAAAAACGTTAAATGGTCGTATTGGTTTCATGAGGAGTTATGAATTTGAATTTAATCACTTTGATTTTCAAAGATATCAGGGGAAGATTGAAATGTTTGGTTATCAGATTCTGTCAGTTCAGTTTTTTCATCCCGATCATATTGAATAAATCATTGGAATTTTTCCAATTCAACATTGTCAATTAAATTTAGCAGCTTCGCTGTAGCATGACAGTAATGAAACTGTTAAACTCTCTTTTTTTTTTAACAATTTAGTTTTATGAAATTTCAATCAGCTTTCACTCCGTTAAGGATTTCACTCATCGTATTTATTATTTTGGTCAATTTGGCAGGACTCATGGCATTTAGTTTTCCGGATGCGTCATGGTCAAGAATTACCGGAATTTTGGCGATTGTTTTTATTTTGATGTGTGTTTTTGTCCAGTTGCTAGAGCTTGTCTGGTTGTATAGTTTTAAAAAACAACAGGAAAATCCACAAACCAGAAAATCTTATCAAATGGCAATTAACATCTATTTGATTTTATTTCCAATTGGTTTTTTTATGGTTTACCGGGTGTTGGCGTAGTTAGTGAAAAAACTTTTGCTTTTATTTTGTCTGGTTTATAACTCTGGTTACGCTTTTGTAGTTTATGAAAAAACCCGAATTTGGGATCAGAAAAGTATAAAATTTTACTTTATAGATGGTACTCATCATCAAAAACAACTGGTTAGAAAGCATACAAAACTCTGGCAAAAATATACCGGAATAGAATTTATCTTTTCGAATAATAAACCACCAAATTTTAGTTTTAGCAATTACTTCAGAATTACTTTCAAGGGAGCGGGCAACCACTCAAATATCGGAGCAGTCAACGGCTTAATTCAATTAGCTAATCTGGCAGAAAACGAAATTGAAAACCAACGAATCATTTTACACGAATTCGGACACATGCTGGGGCTCAGCCATGAGCACCAACGATTCGACCGACCCCATGAATTAAATAACAAGGAGCTGATTCGTGATTGCAAACTCAAGCAAAATAAATCCGATTCCTGGTGTGAAAATAATTTTGGTGAAATTAAGCGAGAGGAGGTGTTTGTAAAATCATCTTATGATAGTCAATCTGTCATGCATTATCGTATCTCAGATATCACATCGGACTCAGGGGCATTGGATCGTATTGGTGATGAAGACCAACTGAGTGTTTTATCTTTGACAGATAAAAGATATATCGCCATGCTTTATAACCCTGAACTTTCTGATAAGGATATTTTGAGAATGCATAAACAGGATTTGCAAGATCAAAAGAAATTCATCAAAGAATCTAAACAGAATTATGAACAAAAAATTCTGCAATTGAAGACAGCTTCTTGTAAAGTTTTGGAGACAGGAAAACAAAGCATTGACGGAAAATATTGCAATAACGGTTACATGATAATCGGCAGTGATGGTTATAGTTTTCCTGATGAAAATATGGGTATATGCTACAGCGACTTTGAAACACTCAGAGACAAGATGAATCACTATGGCAATTGTGGGTTAACGATCTCTCAACTTGCAAGTCAGCGACGAAATTGGAATGAAAATTCCAAGGAGTTCGGAAATTGTAAACGTTTAGAAACAGGAGTTACCAATAATCAAGGTTATAGCTGCACAGAAGGTTATTCCTATGTCACCAAAGAAAACGATATGATAGGTGAAAAAACTATGTGTTTGATTTCATCTGATGCCATTTACAAAGAAATGCAAAATAACCAAGTCTGCAATATGAATGCCCGTGATTTCAGAATCTATAAAAAGTTGCAACAAGAACAACTCAAACAAAAGATGAAGACAAAAAGTTGTGAAATTGTGAATTCTGAATCTAAGAGATTCACTTGTCCTGAAGGATTTGAATATCGCATTACCTATCGTGGAAATGTTGACAGCATGGTCAATTCCAGTTGTTATCAATCCCCATATCAGGCAATTCATGTTATGAGAAATCTCTCAGAGTGTAATTGAAGTGTATTTGTTCTATTTCTGACACTTGTGTCAACTGGATATCAAAACTCAGTATTAATAATAATATCAAAGCCGAAATTCAAACTTTGCCTTGTTGTTATCAGGCAAATCAAGTATAATCCCGCGACTTTCAAATTTACTGAAAGAAAATCTGTATCATTCCTTATGAATTAACCGGGTGCTGATTGGCTTTGAGCTTAATTGGTTGTTGTTCAAGAATGGTATATTGTTAAAACCCTAAAACAGGAAAATTAATATGGCTGATGTAAGCGTCAAGCAGCTGCTGGAAGCTGGTGTTCATTTCGGACACAATACCAGATACTGGAATCCAAAAATGGGTAAATATATTTTTGGAGTTAAAAACAAAATTCATATCATCGATTTGGCTCAAACTCAAAGTCTAATGAAAGATGCTTTGAACTATATGAGTTCATTGGCATCTCGCCGCGGTAAAATTTTATTTGTTGGTACAAAACGTGCAGCCAGCAAAGCAATGCAAAGAGAAGCACAAAGATGTGGTATGCCGTATGTTTCTCATCGTTGGTTGGGCGGCATGATGACAAACTACAAAACTGTTAAACAATCAATTGGTCGAATTCGTGAAATCGAAGCCATGAAAGAAGATGGTCGTATGGCAAAATTGATTAAAAAAGAACAGTTGGAATACAAAAAAGAACTGACTAAACTGGAAAAAAGTTTGGGTGGTATCAAAGATATGGCTGGTGTTCCTGATGCAATGTTCATCGTTGATACTCAACACGAGTCAATTGCAATTAAAGAGGCAAACACTTTAGGTATTCCTGTTATTGCGGTTGTTGATACAAACAACTCTTATGACGGCGTTGATTACATCATTCCAGGAAATGATGATGCAATGAAAGCAGTTAATCTGTATGCTGCAACTGTAGCAGATGCGATTCTTGAAGGACGTGCTTCTATGCCAAGTCCTGCTGAAGTTGAAGAAGTAAAGCCAAAAGCAAAAAAAGTAGTTTCGAAATCTAAGGAAGAAAAAGAAGTAAAAACTGAGGACGATGCGGTAGAACAAGCTGATGCACAGGCTGAAGAAAAAACTGAAGCTAAAAAAGTAGCTAAGAAAACGACCAAGAAAAAAGTCGCAAAGAAAACAACTAAGAAAACAGTCGCTAAAAAAGAAGACTAATCTTCTTCGAACAGAAAAGTGATAACCCTTCGGTCACAAACCCTAGGGTTATTTATTAACTGAGATACTAGAAAATTATAATATAACAAGAGGATTTAAACATGAGCATAACAGCTTCAATGGTTAAAGAACTAAGAGAGCGTACCGGTGCCGGTATGATGGAATGTAAAAATGCATTGGTAGCTTCAAACGGAGATATTGAAGTAGCAATCGAAGAAATGCGCAAATCTGGAGCAGCAAAGGCAGCTAAAAAATCAAGCCGTGTTGCGGCTGAAGGTGTCATCAAAATTGCTATTTCAGATGATGGTAAAAAAGTAACAATGGTTGAAATCAATAGTGAAACAGACTTTGTTGCTAAAGATGCTAATTTCCTGTTATTCGCTGATAAAGTAGTCAATGCCGCAGTGCAATCAGGCACGGAAGATGTTGCTGAATTAATGACTCAATCTGTCGAAGGCGGTGATTTAGAGACTGTCAGAGAAGCACTTGTTGCAAAAATTGGTGAAAATATTCAGGTTAGACGCATTACTCAAATGCAAGCAAGCGAAGGTATCTTTGCTCACTATTTGCATGGAGTAAAAATTGGTGTTGTTGTTAATTTAAGTAAAGATGATGCTGAATTAGCAAAAGACATTGCTATGCACATCGCGGCAGTTAATCCTGATTTTGTTAAAGAATCTGATGTCCCTGCTGAAGTTGTTGCAAAAGAAAAAGAAATTTTAATGGCACAAGTTGAAGAAAGCGGCAAGCCTGCTGAAATCGTTGAAAAAATGATTGGTGGCAGATTGCGTAAGTTTTTGGCAGGAATCACATTGTACGGACAAGCTTTTGTAAAAGATCCGGATGTGACAGTAGAAAAATTATTGAAAAGCTCAGGAGCAGATGTGTTATCATTTACCCGTATGGAAGTTGGCGAAGGAATCGAGAAAAAAGAAGATAACTTTGCAGAAGAGGTAATGGCACAGGCTCGTGGAGAGTAATTCATTAAAATATAAACGTATCCTCCTCAAACTCAGTGGTGAAGCACTCATGGGCGAGGAGGATTACGGTATTGATCCTAAAGTAATCAACAGGATTGCAGAGGAAATTCATCAAATACACCAACTCGGTGTTCAAGTTGGTATCGTTATCGGTGGCGGGAATATTTTTCGCGGAGCCGGTCTTGCCAAATCAGGTATTGATCGTGTAACGGGCGATCACATGGGAATGCTGGCAACAGTCATGAATTCATTGGCATTGCAAAATGCAATTGAGAAACAAGGAACGAAAGTTCGAGTGATGTCAGCGATTCAAATTCACGAGGTTTGCGAGGATTATATTCGTCGTCGAGCCATCAGACATCTGGAAAAAGGGAATATTACGGTATTTGCTGCAGGAATCGGAAACCCATTTTTTACAACTGATTCTGCCGCCAGTTTGCGAGCAATTGAAGTCAACGCTGAAGTGGTATTAAAAGCTACCAAGGTTGATGGTGTGTATTCTGCCGATCCGGTAAAAGATAATAATGCCATTAAATATGATACGCTGACTTACGATGAAGTGATTGAAAATAAACTTGCAGTTATGGATACTGCGGCTGTTGTTTTATGTAGAGATCAAGGAATGCCAATTCGTATTTTTAATATGGGTCAATCCGGCGCACTGATGAAAATTGTAAAAGGCGAAAATATCGGAACGATTGTTCAAAATTAATAAAGGTGATGTGATGATTAACGAAATTCTAGAAGATGCAAAAACAAGAATGGGCAAAAGTGTTGAATCTCTGAAAGGTGATTTGGCAGGGGTCAGAACCGGTCGTGCGAATACAGCATTGATTGATGGATTGACAGTCAGTTACTATGGCAATGCGACACCAATCAATCAGGTCGCCAATGTTGCGGTTGCGGATTCCAGAACTTTAACAATCACACCTTGGGAAAAAGACATGGTTGCTCCGATTGAGAAAGCCATAATGACCTCATCTTTGGGTTTGAATCCTGTTAGTGCCGGCATGGTTATCAGGCTTCCATTACCACCATTAACTGAAGAACGCAGAAAGGAAATGGTAAAAGTGGTTCACGGGCATGGCGAGAATTGCAAAATTGCTATCCGTAACATCCGCAGAGATGCGAACCAGCATTTAAAAACCTTACAAAACGAAAAAGAAATCACAGAAGATGAACTTCATGGTTCTGAGCAACAAGTGCAAGAATTGACTAATCAATTTGTTGCTAAAGTGGACTCAGTGGTTCAGGAAAAAGAAAAAGAATTGATGGAAGTCTAGTTCAAGTACTTTTTTGAGCCTGAGCCTTGAATTCTGAAACATCAAAAATCCCGCAACATGTTGCCATTATTATGGATGGCAACGGTCGCTGGGCAACTCAAAGAAATAAGTATCGAACAACAGGCCACAAAGCAGGGGTTGAATCTGTACGCAAAACCATCAAACAAGCATCAAAACTTGGAATCAAATACTTAACTCTTTTTGCTTTTAGCAGTGAGAACTGGTCTCGCCCGCAAAAGGAAGTTTCCCGTTTGATGGAATTATTCACCCGTGCACTGAAAAAAGAAGTTCCCGAATTGCATGAAAATGGCGTTAAACTGAGATTCGTTGGAGATCTTGAGAGGTTTTCAGAAGGCTTAAGAAAACGCATGGAACATGTTTCTGACTTAACATCAAGTAATAATAAAATGACTCTCACTATTGCAATTAACTATGGTGGGCGCTGGGATATAGTTAATGCTGCCAAACAAATTTGTACGCAAGTTCTAAACAATCAATTTGACGCAAATCAGATTGACGAAAAAGTATTTGAACAATTTCTTTGTACCACGGATATACCAAATCCGGATTTGCTCATAAGAACCGGTGGTGAGCAAAGAATTTCAAATTTTCTATTGTGGCAACTCGCTTATTCCGAGTTATATTTTACAGAAGTTTTATGGCCGGATTTTGATGGAAATTGTTTGAATGATGCGATTCTCGATTTTCAACAAAGAGAGCGTCGTTTTGGTAAAACTTCAAAACAAATAAAAGAACAAAAAAATGCTTAAACAACGAATTTTAACTGCAATTTTACTTGGGCCGGCAGTGCTGGCGATTATTTGGTATGGGAACACACTGGCGTTTACCACATTAATTGCATTAATCTCGTTCATGATTTGCTATGAATGGTGCCAGATTGTTCGAAATGCCAAAGTGAATTCCTTGATTGTAGCGACAGTGATTACAACTTGCATTTTCCTATTCGAGTATTCAACATTTATTGTGATTGAAGCAGAAAGGATTTTCATTTCAGCAATCATTTTATGGATGATATGTTTGTTTTGGCTTTTCAATCCACAAGGAGGAAAAGACAAATACACTGTAAAATATGCGTTAGGAGTTGGTGTTTTGCTACTATTTGCAGCGTCAATGTTAACCTTGCATAAAATGAGCCCGAATGGTCATTTGATAACATTGTTTTTATTTTTATTGATTTGGATTGCTGATATTGGGGCTTATGTTTCGGGAAAAAGTTTTGGAAAACATAAACTTGCCAAACAAATCAGCCCGGGAAAAACGATTGAAGGTCTCATCGGTGCTTTGGTATTTACCGCTGTATTTGGTTATTTTGTTGCCGGATGGCTCAATCAGGATTGGTTGTATTTTGTTGTCGCTTTTCCCATCATTGCTGTTGTATCTGTGATTGGAGATTTATTTGCCAGTTTATTGAAAAGACAGGCACAGGTAAAAGACAGTGGTCATTTATTACCCGGGCATGGTGGATTTCTGGATCGATTTGATTCACTAATTGCTGCTTCGCCTTTTTATTTTGCATTTATACATTTTCTGAAGTTGTAAACCGCAATGTCCAATTCCCCAAAAAATCTGGTTGTTTTAGGAGCAACCGGTTCGATTGGTGACAGCACTTTGGATATTATTGCCAGGCATCCTGAGAAATTTAATCTGGTTGCGATTAGTGGTCACAAAAATGTCGATAAATTAACTAAGCTTTGTGAAAAATTTAATCCTCGATATGTAGTGATTTCGGATGAATCGTTATACCTTCAATTAGCTGAAAATATTTCAAATTTAAATATTAAAACCAAAGTTTTGGCTGGTGAAAGTGAACTTGAAACGATTTGCACTTTACCCGAAGTGGATATGGTCGTGGCAGCTATAGTTGGAAGTGCGGGAATGAAACCGGTATTGGCGACTGTAAAAGCAGGTAAAGATTTGTTGTTAGCTAATAAAGAAGCTTTAGTAGTTGCCGGTGATCTGGTCATGTCGGCAGCAAAAAAATCCCAATCGAACATAATCCCTTTGGATAGCGAACATAATGCCATTTATCAATGTTTACCTGATAATTATTCGATTGGAGAAACACCCAAAAGTGTCGATAAAATCATTCTGACGGCTTCCGGTGGACCGTTTTGGAACAAACCAATTGAGGAATTTTCTCATATCACCCCGGAGCAGGCATGTGCGCATCCGAATTGGGATATGGGCAGGAAAATTTCCGTTGATTCTGCAACGCTCATGAATAAAGGTCTGGAAGTGATAGAGGCTTATTGGTTGTTTAATATGCCAATCAACAGAATTGATGTGCATGTTCATCCACAGAGTATTATTCATTCGCTGGTCTGTTTTAAAGATGGCTCCTTGTTGGCTCAACTCGGAGAACCGGATATGCGAATTCCGATTTCTTACGGCTTGGGTTTGGGCGACAGATTGACATCAGGAGCCAAGACCATAAATTTACTTGAGCATGGAAAACTGAATTTTATTGAGCCGGATTATCACAAATTTCCATGTTTGAGATTAGCCAGAGATTCCATTGAATCCGGTGGAACAGCAATGGCGGTATTGAATATTGCAAACGAAGTGGTTGTCGATGCTTTTTTAAATCATAAAATACCATTCACTTCAATTGCAGAAATTAACCAAAAAGTTCTGGAACATGTTAGTATTGAGCCTGTCTCAAGTCTGGAGCAGTTATTAGAATTGGATATTGAAGTCAGAAGTCTGACCTCACAATTAATTGTCAATTAAGAATCATGTTAGAGTTTATCAGTTCAGTTTGGTGGATGATTGTCACTCTTGGAATATTAGTCACTTTCCATGAGTATGGACATTATTGGGTTGCTAAAAAATTTGGAGTCAAAATCCTTAAATTTAGTATTGGCTACGGCAAGTTTTTCTGGTCGCGAAAAGATAAACACGGAACCGAATTCGGTATCGCTCCGATTCCACTAGGTGGCTATGTCAAATTACTGGATACCCGAGATCCGGATGTTATTGTAACTGAAGCCGATAAGAATTTGACTTATAACAGCAAACCGATTTGGCAGAAATCATTGATCATGTTTGCCGGACCGGGTTTTAATTTTATCTTGGCAGTATTGATGTTTTGGATGATGTTTGTTTACGGTAAAAATGAAATTCATCCTACCATCGGCGAGCCACAAAAAATAATGCTACAAGCTGGTGTTTTGGAAAAAGATCAAATCGTTGAACTCAATGGTTACGAAGTAAAAACTTGGCAGGATGTGAGCTTAGAGTTAATAACCAATGGATTGGATAGACAAGACATCAGTATGAAAGTTAAACGTGACGATGGTTATGTTTATGATTTGCAACTCCCGCTTTCAAAGTTGCCCGATGATATTGAAGAGACAGAACTGTTTGATTATATTGGGATTAATCCATGGAGAGTCCCAATCTCCAATCGCGTGGACGGTGTTGCTGAGAGCAAACCTGCTGAGATTGCCGGAATTAAAGCAGGGGACGTTATACTGGAAATTAACGGCGAAGAGACACCGGATTGGTATGCAGTAGTAGAGAAAATCAATAAGTATATTAAGGGTGAATTAAATCTGTTGATTTTACGAAATGGTAATACTTTTAATGTTACTATCTCGCAAAGTGTTTTTGATGAAATTGATAAGAATCGCAGGATTATTGGTATTTCATCAGAACAAACGGATGAGGAGTCCAGAGAGTTTTATCGTTCATTGGTATTCAGTAACTCTTATGGCTTGCTTGATGCTGTACCGGCAGCTTTTAATGAAACTTGGCGAATGATTACAGTTTCAGTAGAAATGATGGGCAAAATTGTCACCGGAAAGGCATCATTAAAGAACTTGTCCGGTCCAATTACCATAGCTCAGGTAGCCAATGATTCCGCATCCAGAGGAGTGGCATGGTTTTTGGGTTTTCTGGGTTTGGTGAGTTTGAGTTTGGGAATTATTAACTTGCTGCCTATCCCAATACTTGATGGTGGGCAGTTGGTATTTTTATTATTTGAAAAGATAAAAGGAGCTCCTTTATCTGAAGAATTTCAATTGAAAGGACAAACAATAGGAATAATTTTTCTACTTTGTTTCATGTCAATTGCATTTTATAACGACATTTTAAGACTGGTAACATAAAATAGTCTGTCGAAATATTAGTGAAGAGTAATCTTCAAATAAAAAATTAATAAAGAAAAGAAATTATGATTAAATCATTATTGTTGATAACACTACTGAGTTTAAGTTCTGTCGGATTTGCATTTGAATCGTTTGAAGTTGAGGATATTCGACTGGTTGGTGCTGACAGAATTTCACATGGAACAATATTTACATACCTGCCAATTGAAAAAGGTGATACTGTCACACAAAGCAGCGTTACACGTTCAATTAAATCCCTATTCAGAACCGGATATTTCAGTGATGTGAAAATTTCAAGAGATGGTTCAGTTTTGGTTGTCAGTCTCACCGAAAGGCCAGCAATCGCATCGATTGATATTGATGGTAATAAAGCAATTAAAACGGAAGAACTTTTAAAAGGCTTGCGTGATATTGGACTTGTTGAAGGTGAGGTGTTTGATAAGTTGCAATTGGATCGTGTGCAAAATGAATTAGTCAGACAGTATTATTCACGCGGTAAATACAATGTAGTCGTTGATGCAAAGGTAAAAGAACTTGATCGTAATCGCGTAAGAGTGAATATCGACATTGATGAAGGCAAAGCTGCAAAAATTAAACACATAAAGGTTGTGGGTAACACGGTCTTTACAGATGAAGAATTAATAGATACATTTGAGTCAGATACAACCAATTTATTATCTTGGTACTCATCAGATGACCAGTACTCAAAAGAAAAACTCAATGGTGATTTGGAAAAACTGAAATCCTATTACATGGATAGAGGTTATATCGACTTTAATGTCGAGTCCGTACAAGTCACAATTAGCCAAGATAAAAAAGCGATATATATCACTATCAATATCAGCGAAGGTAAACAATACACTTTCGGTGAGATGAAGGTGACCGGTGATATGGTGCTTGATAAAGAAATATTCGAAAGATTAATTGTCTCTGAAAAAGGTGAAATTTTTGCTCGAAATTTAACTGAAGCAACCTCTGAAAGAATGAAGTTGGTTCTAGGAAATGTGGGATATGCGTTTGCCGAAATCACTCCTGTTCCGGAAATTGATGAAGAAAAACTTGTGGTTGACATGACTTATTATGTCAGTCCCGGGAAAAGAGTTTACGTCAGAAAGATTAATTTTAACGGTAATATAAAAACTAAGGATGAGGTTTTAAGACGTGAAATGCGTCAGTTTGAAGGTGGTTGGTATTCTAAATCATTAGTAGAGCGTTCAAAAATACGTTTACAACAACAGCCATTTGTCGAAGAAGTTGAAATCGAAACTCCAAAAGTTCCGGGAACAGACGATCAGGTTGATGTCGAAGTCACAATCAAGGAAAGAAACTCCGGACAGTTTACGTTTTCAGTCGGTTACTCTCAGGTGACAGGTATCAATACGGCTGTATCTGTATCGTTACAGAATCTTTTGGGAACCGGCAACACCTTATCATTTGCTGTGAATAATAGTAGTTACTTCAAACAGTTGAATGTTTTCTATGAAAACCCTTATTACACGGATGATGGTATCTCCAGAGGATTTAGTGTGAATTACTCAACTTCAAACTTTGGAGAAGCTAATATTGCTCGATACAGCTCCAGTAACGGTGGTGTAGGAATGCAAATGAGTTTCCCGATTTCAGAGTACGATAGAATATTTACCCGGTTGGCTTATGAAAGAAAATCAGTGAAAGCATTTTTAGGTTCGACGGCATCATTGATATTTTCAGATTTATGTGCTCTTGGCGGATATACCTATTCAACACAACCATTATTACCAACAGGTGTGGAGTGGAATGGTTCAGACTGTTTACCTGAACCACAAGATCAACTGCCTCCAACTGATCCGATAGGAGTCCGTGATGGTGAGTTAATACCTTTTGAAGTGAGAAAGTCGTTCACATTTTTGAAAGCAGAAGCTCGTTGGTCACGCGATAGCCGGAATCGATATTTTAACCCTACAAGAGGTTCATATTATCGATTGGGAGCAGAGTTTTCAACCCCGGGAAGTACGGCCGAGTTTTACAAATTTGAAGCGAAAACAAATAAACTATTTCCGCTCACAGATAACCTGACTCTATCATTGACAGGAGAAATCGGTTACGGTGATGGTTACGGAGAATCCGATAAACTACCGTTCTTTGAAAACTTTTTTGCTGGTGGAGTGAGCTCCGTCAGAGGTTATCGTGATAATACTCTAGGTCCGAAATCATCCGTTTTGATAGACGAGTATCCTGATTTACCATTAACTTCAAAACCGGGTGATCCTGTTGGAGGAAGTTTGAAAACAGTTGGTTCCGTTGAGTTGGTTTTCCCAACTCCATTTGCAAAAGCAGGGAATACAGCTCGCTTGGCATGGTTTTGGGATTTTGGAAATGTATTCAGTAAATTTGATGATTTTGAAGCTCGTGAGTTCAGACATTCGACCGGTTTGGCGTTGAAGTGGCAGGCTCCTATCGGACCGATCATCATCAACTTTGCTTATCCGTTTAATGATGATAAATATGATGATACTGAGACTGTTCAGTTCTCATTTGGTAACACATTCTGATTTAACATTATGGTATGAAACAAGAAGCATCCAAACTTAGTCTGATGAAAGTATTACAACTAATAATTTTGCTTGGGTTTGGTTCTTCAGTTTTAGCACAAGGCAAAATTGGCTTTGTGGATATGGAAACACTGATTAACAGTTCACCACAAATTAATCAGGCTCGAGTCTCAATCACATCTGAGTTTGAACTGGAGTACAGTAAAATAGAGCAACAGGAGTCTGATTTGGAAATTCTTGAAAACAGGATTACCAAAGATGGTGCAATTATGTCTTTTACGGAATTAAGCAAATTACAAGAACGAGCCAGAATTCTTGAAAGACAAATCAGTCGTGCTAAGGAAGACCTAAAAGATGCTATCAACATTCGGAACAATATTGTTTTAGCTAAAGTTGAGGAAGAACTTAATCAAGTGGTTAAACAATATGCCGTTGAAAACGGTTATGATGCTATCCTTATCAATGCAATTTTGTATGTCAATGACAATATGGACATCACTCAGGAAATATTGCAGGTTTTAAAAGAGAAAAGCAACACGAATGGAAATTAGTCTCGGTACACTTGCCAAACAATTTAAACTTGAATTTAAAGGAAATGCTGACAAAGTAATTTCCTCTGTCGGAACACTCGAAAAAGCTCAAAATCATCAAATCAGTTTTCTTTCCAACTCAAAATATTCATCTCAATTGAATCAGACCAATGCAGGAATTGTCATATTAAATCCGCAAAGTTCGGATAAATTTACAGGAAACCAACTGATTTCAGAGAATCCTTATGTGACTTATGCAAAAGTTGCAACATTACTGCAAACAAATACGAATAAACATTCAGAAATTCACCCAACAGCAGTCATAGCTAAAACTGCTAAAATTGGTAAAGATGTAAATGTTGGTCCTTATTCAATTATTGGCGAAAATACAGAAATTGGAGAAGGAACCAATCTTGAAGCCCGGGTAACTATCGGTAATAACTGTAAAATAGGTAAAGACTGTGTTTTTAAACCCAATGTAGTGGTTTCTTGTGATTGCAGTATTGGAGACAGAGTAATATTACATCCCGGAGCAATTATTGGAGCCGAAGGATTTGGTTTGGCACGAGATGTTGAGGGTTGGATAAAAGTTCCACAGCTTGGATCAGTTAGAATTGGCAACGATTGCGAAGTTGGTGCCAATACAACGATTGATCGAGGAACCATCGAAGACACTATTTTAGAAGATGATGTGCGATTGGATAATCAAATACAAATAGCCCACAACGTCCATATCGGAGCTCATACAGTAATGGCTGGTTGCTCAGCAGTTGCTGGTTCTGCAAAAATCGGCAAAAATTGTATGGTTGGTGGTGGCGTTGGAATATTAGGACACCTCGAAGTTTGTGATAATGTCATTTTACAATCCATGGCATTAGTAACACACTCAATCAAACGACCAGGCAGTTACAGCTCAGTTGCTCCAATTCAAGAAACAACAGAATGGCGTAAAAGTGCCGTTCGTTTCAAACAATTAGATAGCATTGCCAGACGACTTGGAAATCTGGAAAAAAAGATTAAATAAAGTATTTAGGGGACATAAATGACTGAAGAAAATAATATGAATGAAGTGGTTGATGTGGAAAGAATTCTTCGTTTACTGCCACACCGCTATCCTTTTTTGTTAGTGGACAAGGTGATTAGCTATAAAAAAGGAGAATCAATTACAGCCATTAAAAATGTAACCTTCAATGAACCTCATTTCACAGGACATTTTCCTAATCATCCGGTGATGCCCGGCGTGCTGATAATTGAAGCAATGGCTCAGGCATCCGGTGTTTTGTCGGGACTATCAATGGAAGAAGGGGAAAGCAATGATAAAATTTATTATTTGGTGAAAGTGGATAAAGCGAAATTTACCAAGACCGTTGTTCCAGGAGACCAACTTCACCTGCATGCAACCATTAAACGGACAATGCGAAATATGGTTCAGTACGCCTGTCATGCAACTGTTGACGGCAAAACCGTGGCTCAGGCTGAATTACTCTGCGCCAGTAAAAGTTAATAAATTATTATGATACATAAAACAGCGATTATTGATTCGACCGCTCAACTGGCAGATGATGTCAAAGTTGGCGCTTATTGCATTATCGAAGGTAATGTGACCATCGGTTCAGGGACTGAAATTAAATCTCATGTCACCATTGGAAAACATACTGAAATCGGTAAAAACAACCGAATCTTCCAGTTTGCATCGATTGGTGAAGAGCCGCAAGATAAAAAATATAAAGGCGAAGAAACCCGAACCATTATCGGTGACAACAATACTATTCGTGAATATGTCACTATCAATCGTGGCACCGTTGATGATCAAGGAGTGACCAAGATTGGCAACAACAACTGGATTATGGCTTATGTGCATATCGCACATGATTGCGTGTTAAAAGATAATATCATCATCGCTAATGGAACAACACTTGCCGGTCATGTGCATCTGGATGACTATGTGATACTTGGAGGATTCACTAAATTGCATCAATTTTGCCGAATTGGAGCTCATGCATTTACAGCAATGGATACAGGTTTTCAAAAAGACTTACCGCCATATATCATGGCACATGGCAATCCGGCAAAACCGAGAACCATCAATATCGAAGGACTCAAACGCCGAGGATTTACCCAAGCTGATATCACTGCAATCAAAAAAGCCTTTCGCTTGCTTTATAAATCTGATTTAATGCTGGAAGAGGCACTTGTTGAAATGCAAAAACTCGCCGATGAACAACAATCCGTTCAGATTATGGTGGACTTCATCAAAGCCAGTACCAGGAGTATTGCAAGGTAGATTACTTTATTCAAAGTAACAAAGAACTATTGATACTTTTCTTGCTTGTCCAAGAAAAGTATCCAAAAGAATGACACCCCAAACTCTCAGCCGTTGGCTTTCCTCAATATTTCTTCAAATTTGGCGTTTGCAAAAACTCACATTGCAAGCAATGTTCAGACACTTGCAAACGTATTTCCAAATTTTTAAAAATATCTCGGTGAGAGTTAAGGGGATATATTTTGTTTTTTCTGTGATAATTGGAATTTAGGGTCATGTTTCTGAGACAGGCATACTTGGTGTTTTTTTTAAATCTTGTGCTAGAATTAGATATATTTTGACATATGGTTTGGGCTTATTGGGTACAACATGAGATTCTCACAAAGAATAGGTAAAAATACAGTTAGACAATCTTTACAAATTGAGTTTATTGATACTACATTAGAAAATCGACTTTGGAATCATTTTCTAAATAACTTTATAGATAAGTTGGATTCTTATAGTACAGATGAAGCTACATCATTCAAAGAATTAGTTTCGAAAATTATTTGGACAGAATTCTTTGAGTTTAAAGTAGATGAAATTCCTTCTAACTACGATAGTTCAGTTAATGTTTCAGGAGTAATTAAATATATCAAAAAAATTAATATAATTTGAAATGTCTGAGAAATACGATTTTATTGAGTTCATTTCTTTTACTTAATAATAAAACCATTAAATCTGAATTTACAAAAGATGCAATGAAACGTTAAAGAGAGAATTAGCAGGGTATCGAATTCTGGATGATAAAATAGTTCAAATAACAACAGAAGAAGAAATTCAGACAATTGAAGAAGCTTTATCATCTACTTCTCCTATGAAACCAGTTGAGACTCACTTAAAAACATCTCTTTGATTTTTTTTTCAAATCGTAAAAATCCAGACTTTCGGAACTCAGTTAAGTGAGTCCATTTCAGCAGTTGAGTCTTTTTGCAAAATCATAATAAATGATGATAAAGCAAACTCTGGGAAGGCGTTAAATCAAATCTGACAATCAGATAAGATTCATGCATTAAAATGCATTTTCCTCTCTTTATGGTTTTACAAATGATGCTGGTGGAATTAGACATGCATTACTTAAAGATGATGTTAAGTTGAAATGGAAGATGCTAAATTTATGCTTGTCTCATGTTCAGCATTCATTAATTACTTAAAGGACAAATGATAAAAGAATCATGGTAATTTATAAACACAGTAGTTGAAGTCTTGAACAATAATAATTGGTAGGCAGGTTGGAGTTGATATACTAAACCCAATATATCAATATTTAGTATGTTCTATATAGATCTATCTACAGAATTTGTATTTTTACTTTTTGCTGGAAGCTTATAAAGCTCCTACAAAACTATTTCAAACTCATAAATACAAATTCGTTATCAAAGTTGCTAATACTTTTTAAAACAATTACTTATACTATCTTACATGATAAGTTTCAAGCGGGTTTCCAAGAGTTACGGTAAAGACAACAAGGCGTTGAAGGACGTCAGTTTTGATGTTGAAGCCGGGGAAATGTTGTTTCTGACAGGACATTCCGGGGCGGGGAAAACAACTATTTTGCGTTTGTTAATGTTAATGCAATATGCCAGTTACGGGCAGATTCGGGTGAATTCAATGGATATTTCGTCATTGCCGGCTTCGCGTATTCCTGCCTATCGTAAGAAAATTGGTATGATTTTTCAGGATCACCGATTGCTGAACAATAAAACGGTTCTGGAAAATATTGCTTTATCTCTACAAATTCGTGGTTATTCGGATTCTGTGAGTTTTAAAAATGCTAGGGCAGCTTTGTCTCAGGTAGGAATTGCTGAGAAGGCCAATTTTTATCCTTTAGAATTATCAAGTGGTCAGCAACAAAGAGTGGGTATTGCCCGTGCGTTTGTATCAAAGCCGGATTTGATTTTGGCCGATGAGCCAACCGGAAATCTCGACCCGGATTTATCATTGGAACTCATGCAAATTTTTGAGAATTTGAACAAACAAGGAATCACTATTGTTATTGCTTCGCATGATTTATTTTTGATTAAAAGACTGCAAAAAAGGGTTCTGGTGCTGGAAAAAGGCGAACTTATTGATGATTTCAGTCCGCAGAAAAATATTTATACACCATGATAGGAAGCAAACACACACCGTCACCAACACTTGCCTATTTTCGCGGGCATAAGCGTGCTGTGCGTGAGGGCTTCTCATTTCCGTGGAAGAAACCAATCCGCTCGATTTTAACCATTGCCACGTTGGCAATTTGTTTTTTCATTCCGTTGTTTTTATGGATGGTTTGGTTGAATTATGATGAATTGAAACAATCATGGCAAACTCAAGGTTCGATTGCCGTGTTTGTTAAGGGTCAGACGGATGAGTCGCAAATCAACCAACTGATTGATGATATTAAAGCCAATCCGGTGGTTGAGTCGGCTCATTTAATCAATACTGATGAAGTGAAACTACAACTTGAAAGTGACAAACAATTATCCAAGTTCACCAAATTAATCAAATCGTATGATTTACCGCAACAAATCGGCGTCAAGACGAAAATATCTCAGGAAAAATCCGACGTTGAAAACCTGGTTAAGATGCTCGAACAACAACCTCAGGTTGAGTATGTGAGTTATGATCAGCAATGGTTGAATCAATTACAAGGTTTAACTTCGACATTATTGAGAATGTCACATGTGAGTGCCTTGCTGTTTTTGGTGATTATCATTGTCATTCTTGGAAATACTATTGGTAACGAGATTGCAGAGCATAAGCAGGAAATCCGATTGTTGGAATTGATTGGTGCCAGTAATGCTCAGGTGCGAAGAAGTTTTTTATACATGGGTGTTTTTCTGGGAATATTTGCGGGGATTCTAGCAGTAGTTTTTCTGTTTGTCAGTTTCTGGTGGCTGGATGATTTAATGTCTTCATTAATGAATAATTTTGGCGTCAATGTAAGTTTGAAAGGATTGAATTTGATACAAGTATTTGCCGTTATTGGAGTATCAATTTTGGTGACGTGGTTTGCAGCCAGAGTGGCATTAACCGGCCAGCGGTTGAATGAAATTATAGACTGATATAACTAATTTTTACTGTATGATAAATGCAATTCAGCATATAATTTAGCAAAAAAACGAGACTGATTATGGCAGAATTAACACAAGAAGAAATTGCAGAAATCAAAGACCATTTTGATTTTTTTGATAATAATGGCAATGGTTTACTTGAGGAGAATGAATTCATTAAACTTTTCAAGGTTTTAGCTCCGGATGCCAGCAGAGAGATGGCAATTCGTGGTTTCCACACCATTGATGAAGATGGAAACGGAACGGTGGAATTTGATGAGTTTCTCGACTGGTGGCAAATGAATTGGACAGTTTTTTAAGGATTTTCAGAAAAGAAATTTAAAACTTGTTTCGTCAATTTGTTTAAAGTTTCCAGTGGTTCTACATCGCTTTTTAACTGTTCAAAAGTTGATAATCTTTCCTTAATTGAGTGAATGAATCGTTGATGTTTCGGAGAGGCTTCGCTTTCAGCTATGACGATTACATTTTTGTCTATTGCACAAGCCTCGGAAACCATATTGATACTGTCAGCAGTTACAACCAAAACCTCACAACAAGTGAGCATGGATAGATAAGGATTCTCGCCATCATCATCTCCTAACCATACATTTCTTGAATTTGAGAAAACCTTTCTGATTCTATTGGATTCGGATTTTGGTGTTCTTCGGGAACCACAAACATAGACATGATGCTCCGGAAAACTCTGAGCGATTTGTTGTTTCATAGATTCGAGCTGCTCGAAAAACTTTGAAAAAGGATTGCCTAAAAACAATCCAACTGATTGCTGGCTGATTTTGGAACAATCAAAATTGGATAAAAATTGAGTCGAAATCGGATGTAAACTTCCTTTGATAGATAAGATATTCCTGCCTTTTTGATTGTCGTGTTCAGGGCAAATTAGCAAGTCATATTTTTCCACACCATCACCCGGATTTAAAATCTGAATATGTATGCATTGCAATAATTTCTTAAAATGCTTACCAACGGCTGCCATTCGCCGACCGCAAGTGATAATCACATCAACGGATTGGGATAAATTAGGTTGAGAGGATTTCCAGATAATATTTCGACCAAACCGAGGAAGTCTTCTGGGGGCAAAACTGAGCCACGGTTGCCTGATTGTACAATGATGAATGGATACATTATCCGAAAGCTGTTCAGCCAGAGAAACTGACTGAATTTCATGACCGGCAATGCTGTCGCTAAAAATCCAGATGTTTTTAAATCTTTTCAATGGCTGTGAATAATTGATGAAATAGTTATTATTGTTATAATACCTTAAAATTGAATCAGAGAGAAAACAATGTCGAAATCACTTGCAAAAAATTCAGCCAATCTGAATAAAGTTTATCATGTTACCAAAGCCGATTTGCCGTTGTCTTGTCCCGGCGAAGATATGAAAACCTGGAACTCTCATCCTAAAGTGTATCTCAGTTTATCGAAAGAGAACCAAGCGACTTGTCCGTATTGTGGAGCTCAATATATTCTGGATGATAAGTAACGGTTGCTATGAGCCATAAGCTCACGGTTATTCAAGTATTACCGGCATTGAATAATGGCGGAGTGGAAAGGGGAACAGTCGAAGTTGCCAATTTTCTCGCTGAGAAAGGTTGCACATCAATTGTAATCTCCTCAGGTGGTAACATGGTAAAAAAGTTATCACCGAATGTGGAACATATTGCACTTGATATTGGTAAAAAATCATTTTTGACATTGCTGAAAATCAAAACCCTGAAAAAAATCTTTCAGCAAAAACAAGCCGATATTGTCCACGCTCGTTCCCGTTTGCCAGCTTGGTTATCCTATCGGGCGATTAAAAGTATCAAAAGTAATCGTCCGAAATTTTTAACTACTATTCACGGTCTTTATTCAGTGAAGCGTTATTCGTCGATAATGGCACGAGGTGATAAGGTGATTACTGTTTCGGAAACCACGAATAACTATGCTAAGGAAAACTATTCACAATTTTTGAAATCCGAGCCGGTGATGATATATCGGGGAATCAATCCGCAAGAGTTTCCTTATGATTTCCAGGCTGACTTTCGGTGGTTGCATGATTTCTATCAAAAACACCATCAATTGGTGGGTAAAAAATTGGTCTTAATGCCCGGGCGATTGACTTCTTTAAAAGGTGTTAAGGATTTGCTGGTTTGGCTCAAACAATGTGATGAGAATTGCAGACTGGTCTTAACTGCGACACCTGATGATGACTTCTATGCGGCAAAATTGCTACATTGGTTCAGAGATAATGGAGTCGAGGATAAAGTGTATTGGCTGGGCTTACAGGATTCTATGGCAGAGATTTATTCAATAGCAGATGTTGTCGTATCCGCATCGAAACGCCCGGAAGCCTTTGGACGAACTGTTTTGGAATCACTATCCGTCGGTACTCCTGCCGTCGGATACAATCACGGTGGAGTGGGTGAGATTCTGGATAAAATGTTTCCCGAAGGGAAAGTCAAATTGGGTGACACTCAACAATTAGCAAATGTGATTGATTCAATATTGAGTAATCAGCCCGAGGTAAAGAACAATCCTCAATTTTTGCTCACAGACATGTTGAACAAAACCTATCAACTTTATTTGGAATCTGCAAATGTCGATTAGCCTTTCCAAATTCACAGTTTATTTATTTTTTTCTGTGTTAGTTCTGCTGCCTTTTTCCAGATTAGCTGAATTGCCAATTCTGATTTTATCAATTCTTGGGGTCTACTCATTAGTGAATCAAGGAGTTCAAGTATTTAAAAAGCCTCAAATCCAGATTTTAAGCATCGTTTATTTGTGTTACTTTTTGATGATACTGCTTTCTGTTCCGGATTCATTCTGGCAGAAAAAAACACTGATTGTTGGAGTATCTAGTCTTCGATTCTATCTGGCAACAATTGCCATACTTGTATTGACTAAAAACCAAGACAGGAAATTAATCATTCCATTTATAACAATTCTTATTGTTCTCTGGACAATAGATGCATTGATTCAGTATTTTGTTGGCTTTGACTTGATTGGAAGAGAAACATATCCCGGACGTTTGAACGGTATTTTCGGAACCGATCAGGTTAAACTAGGTCCTGTGATTGCATTGTTAATGCCAGTTGTGATGATTGGTTTGGTACAGATAAATTCGGTGGTTCGTTGGGTTTTGACATTGGCAATGATAGCTGTGATAATCTTGTCAGGGACACGCTCAGCATGGTTGATGATGATGTTTGTGTTATTTGCTTATTGGTTGCATCATGTTAAAACACGAAGATTTATTTTGTTGATAAAAACAGCTGTGGTTGCCATTGTTTTATTAGTGTCACTATGGTTTATTTCTCCGGAGTTTCAAAATCGCATTGAACGGTCAATGGCGGCTTTGGATGGTTCGCAATCCGGCCTGGATTTTGCATTAGCGAATCGTTTGCCGATTTGGCAAACATCGTGGAATATGTTTTCTGAACATCCAATTAATGGAGTTGGTGCCCATGCGTTCAGAAATGCTTATTCACAATATGCTGAAAGCGATGATATCTGGCAGGAGCAAGGTGGAGTAGGGATGCATGCTCATCATTGGTTGTTGGAAATTTTGTCTGAAACAGGATTGATTGGTTTATTTCTGATGATATTTGCAATGTATCAACTGTTGAAATTTGTTAAGTTAAATTATAAACCTTCAATGTGGTCGTTTATGGTTGCGATTGTGTGTGCATTTTTACCATTCGTGAGTATTTATTCTCTGTTTTCTTCATTTTGGTCGATTTGTATCTGGTTTTGCGGTGCCGGATTGTTAATGGTGAGTCATCAAGATGATTAAAATTTCCGCTGTTATAACCACATTCAATAATGAAGAAACCATTGAAAAATGTTTGCAAAGCCTTGGTTTTGCTGATGAAATTGTGGTGATGGACTCATTCAGTACTGATACAACATTGCAAATCCTCAATAAATATAACTGTGTCATCAAACAGCAAAAGTTTAAAGGATTTTCGCAGCAAAAAAGAGATGCGATTTCTTTAGCAAGCAATGATTGGGTTCTGCTTTTGGATTCCGATGAATTTATGAGTGATGATGGTCAAACAGCTATAGCCGAATTTAAAAATAAATCTCCTGAATTTGATGCTTACAGCTTACCAAGAAGAGAATGGGTTTTCTGGAAGTGGTCACACAGTTGGGTTCGTATGAATCACTTTGTCAGACTTTTTAATAAAAATTTATCGACGATTTCTGACGATTTAGTACATGAATCGGTAAAAACATCCGGTCAATTATCAAAACTCAAAGCGGAAATTTGTCATTTTGGAGAAACTTCAATTTCCAAAAAAGTGGAAAAAATCAATCAATATTCGCAACTGGCAGCCAAGCAGAAATTTCAACAAGGAAAGCGAACTTCTCCTTTAAAATTAGTGTTCTATCCACCTTGGTATTTTTTTCGTCAGTATTTTCTTCGTCGTCAGATTTTCAATGGCTGGGCTGGCTTTATCAATACATCGTTAAACACCAGGTATGCTTTCTTGAAATACGCAAAACTCTATGAGCTTCAAAAGAACAAAGACTAACTTCATCGTCGCATTGGCAAAGTTACTGATGAAGTTGCCGTTATCCTTTATTTTGGCTTTAGGTTATTTTGTTGGCTGGTTATTTTGGTTGATTCCGAATAAAAGAAAGAAAATTGCTCACAGAAATATCGAGTTATGCTTTCCTGACTTATCTTTCAAAGATAGAAAAAAACTTTTAAAACAAAATCTGATATCCAATGGTAAAGGTTTGCTTGAAACAATTTATGCTTATTGGGGAAATACAGAGAAGATTACTGAACGAGTGGAATTTTCCGGATTAGATGTAATTGAGAAGGCACATTCTGAAGGAAATGGTTGTTTATTAATCAGTTGCCATTTGCACCCAATGGAACTGGTGATTCGAGCCATAAATACCACTCTTAGCAAACCGGGACACATGCTTGCTCGTCAACATAACAATAAAATTTTCGAAGAGCATGTCGATATTGCCCGACGAACGCATTGCGAAAAAACCATCGACAAAAAGGATATGAAGAATGTTTTGAAATCGTTGAAAAACAATTATCCGGTGTATTTTTTTCCGGATCAGAATTTTTCCTATCAATTTGAATATATCGACTTTTTTGGTGTACCTGCAGCAACGGTTACGGGTTTGGCAAGATTGGCAAAATCGACCAATGTTCCTGTAATCCCGTGGTTTGGTTTTCGCGGGAAAAATTCCAGCGGGAAAACAATTTATCACGTTGATGTTTTGCCACCATTAGATATTTTTCAGGGAGATGATATTAAGGAAAATTTGTTAAAATTGAATCAATTATTTGAACAACAAATCAATAAGCATCCTGAGCAGTATTTATGGGTGCATCGTCGATTCAAGAATCATCCTAAAGGCAGAAATTACCTTTATAAAAATCTTTAAAACTCGTGAGTGAACTTCACGTTTAATGAGGTTTGGCTATTTTCAGGAATGACATCAATATTAAAGTGAATCACTTCTTCCTCTGAAACTGAAAAAGAGCCGATATAATAAATGGCTTCACCGGCTTCTATGATTTCTTTCACATCAACCGATTTTTCCTGACCTATAAGGTTTTTTGCAGAAACAATGAGTTTAGCTTTTGCGGGTTCCGAAGTATCATTATTTTTTTTTCTGACAGAAATATTAAACAAACCACGGTTAGCAGAGCGTTCAATCTGGTAATTTTTGGCGACTTCAGGTGTTAAAAATGTTGATGGAAAGGCATTATAAAAAACCTGATAGTCTTTATTTGATACTGTATTGCTATCATCAGAGAATGAAACTTGGGAAATGACTAATAATAAAATGACGAGGATACTTTTCATCAGTTATGCAGAAAGTTTAAATTGAAATAATTATAAATAAAAAAGCCGCTTAATTAAATTAAACGGCTTTTTAATCTTAAGAATTATTAATTCTTATTAACCGACCAACTTTTTAATCGCTTCGCCTAAAAGAGTTGGTGATTTTACAGTTGTAACACCTGCTGCTTCGAGTGCTTCGTATTTGGCTTGAGCAGTTCCTTTACCGCCGGCTACAATTGCTCCCGCATGTCCCATGCGTTTACCCGCAGGTGCTGTGACTCCGGCAATGTAAGAAACAACCGGTTTGGTCACATGGTTTTTAATGTATTCAGCCGCATCTTCTTCAGCAGAGCCGCCAATTTCACCAACCATAATGATTCCTTCTGTCGCCGGGTCATCCTGAAACATTTTCAGACAATCAACAAAATTCATCCCTTGAATGGGATCACCGCCAATACCAATACAGGTTGTTTGACCGAGTCCGACTTTAGTGGTTTGGTGAACGGCTTCGTATGTTAAAGTGCCTGAACGAGAAACAATTCCGATATTTCCCGGTTTGTGAATGGGTCCTGGCATGATTCCGATTTTACATTCGCCCGGAGTGATAACGCCTGGACAGTTTGGTCCAACCAACTTAACATCAGGCATAGTTTCCAATACAGATTTCACTTTCATCATATCTAAAACAGGAATGCCTTCGGTGATACAGATAATCACTTTGATTCCGGCATCGACCGCTTCTAAAATTGCATCCGCAGCAAATGGCGGTGGAACCAAAATCATACTGGCATTGGCACTGGTTTGCTTGACGGCTTCTTCAACAGTATCAAAAACAGGTCTGTCGAGATGTGTTTGTCCGCCTTTACCCGGAGTCACGCCACCAACGATTTGAGTTCCGTATTCAATGGCTTGGCTGGAGTGGAAAGTTCCCTGTGATCCGGTAAAACCTTGTACCACAACTTTAGTATTTTTATTGATTAATACGCTCATTCTTTCCTCCTATGCTACTGCTGAAACTGCTTTGGTTGCAGCATCGTCTAAGTCATCAGCAGCAATCACTGCCAAACCACTTTGTTTGAGTAATTCCTTACCTTGCTCGACATTGGTTCCTTCAAGCCTAACGATAATCGGTTGTTCGACACCAACTTCTTTAATGGCATCAATAATACCTTGAGCGATTAAATCACAACGAACAATTCCTCCAAAAATATTGACCAGAATTGATTTGACGTTCGGATCAGAAAGAATAATTTTGAACGCAACTGCGACTCTTTCAGCTGTCGCTCCACCACCAACATCAAGGAAGTTTGCAGGCTCGCCACCTTTGAGCTTAATCACATCCATGGTTGCCATTGCCAATCCGGCACCGTTTACCATACATGCGATATTTCCATCCAGTTTGATGTAGTTGAGGCTATGTTCATGAGCTTCAGCTTCAGCAGGATCTTCCTGTGATTTATCACGAAGTTCGGCTAATTTCTTATGTCTGAATAAGGCATTATCATCCATGCTGATTTTAGCATCCAAAGCAACGACATCGTCATTACCATCGATAATCAATGGATTGACTTCGACCAGCGCCAAATCCAAATCATGGAACATTTTGTGTAATGCCATCATGATTTTTGTTAACTGGTTTGTTTGTTTAGCAGATAATCCCATACTAAAACCAACTTTACGACATTCGTAAGGGAAAAGCCCTTCGAGATTATCGACAGTCACGGTATGAATTTTTTCAGGAGTTGTTTTGGCGACTTCCTCAATATCCACACCGCCGGCTGCAGAAACGACGAATGACAGGCATTTATTCGCACGGTCAACCAATAAACTCAGATAAAGCTCTTGTTTGATTTCAGCCGCTTCAGTAATTAAAACTTCATTCACCGGCAAAGCCATTCCGCCGGTTTGATATGTTTGGATAGTCATTCCAAGCATGTTGCTCGCGTATTCTCTGACTTCATCCATGGTTTTCGCCAGTTTGACACCGCCGGCTTTGCCTCTTCCTCCGGCATGAACCTGAGCTTTTACAACCCACATATTGCCTCCCAGAGATTTAGCTGCATTTAAAGCCTCATCAACAGTTCTGGCAACAATTCCTGCAGGCACGGGAACTCCATATGAGGCAAAAATCTCTTTCGCCTGATATTCGTGAAAATTCATTATGATACCCCTTTTGGTTATGTATTTATGAAAAAAGCGTATTATAACTGATAGTGACTCACAACTTAAACAATAGCTGAGATTCGTTTTAAAATTATATTTTTTTAGCACACCAATCAATCTGTGAATTAAATCGCAAAAACTGATTTATAATTTCATTAAGATAGTTGTTCATTTATTTAGAAAAATCGTGTAAAGTACAGATATTTAAAAGAAAAATATCTTTTTAGGGGCTATGGGAGTTACAATAAATGATGAGTAATGACTCGAAAGTGATGTTAAACGGAACGTTGAAGCGCTTGATTGCATCTTCAGTGATATCTGAAGAAAATGCAATTGAAGCTGTCATCACCTCAAAAAAAAGGCGAATTCCTCTCTTTACCTATCTGGTTGAAAATGATTTGGCACCTGCTGATAAATTGGCAAGTGTTTCTTCAGCAGTTTATGGAGTTCCGTTATTTGATGTTTCGGTCATGGATAGCAAAAGTCTGCCGGTGGATTTGGTGGATGAAAAATTAATTCATAAGCATAGTGTTTTACCTTTATTCAAAAGAGATAAAAAATTATTTCTTGGAATTTCCGATCCGACGAATGTAACTGCAATTGAAGAAATAAAATTCCACACCAATATGGCTGTGGATCCGGTCGTTATCCCTCACGATATATTAACAAGCGTAATTGATGAAGCACTCAGTGAAGCAGAGTCGATGATGGACGAGGAGAACGATGACTCAGGTCTTGAAGATCTGGACTATGAAGATACAACGGAGTTGCATGAAGAGGACAATTCATCCGATAATGATGCCAATGATACTCCGATTGTTAAGTTTGTGAATAAAGTCTTGCTTGATGCTATCAAGCGCGGAGCATCGGATATTCACTTTGAACCTTATGAGAAGAATTACAGAGTCAGATATCGTGTTGACGGAATGCTGAAAACAATGGTCAAGCCACCGGTTGGTATGAGCATGAAAATTGCATCCAGAGTCAAAGTAATGTCAAAATTAGATATTGCTGAGAGGCGTGTTCCTCAAGATGGTCGCATTAAACTGAATCTGTCCAAAACCAAAGCAATTGACTTCCGTGTGAGTACTTGTCCGACTCTTTTTGGTGAGAAAATCGTAATGCGTGTACTGGATGCATCAGCTGCCAAAATGGGTATTGATATGCTCGGTTATGAGCCGGAGCAAAAAGAATTATTTGTGAATGCAATTCATAAGCCTTATGGCATGGTTCTGGTCACCGGTCCAACGGGTAGTGGTAAAACGGTTTCGTTGTATACCGCTTTGAATATTCTCAATGTCGATGGTTCAAACATATCAACTGTTGAAGACCCTGTGGAAATCAGGGTGAACGGAATCAATCAGGTTCAACAAAATGAAAAGCAGGGAATGACCTTTGCTGCGGCGTTGCGTTCATTCCTGCGTCAAGATCCTGATATCATCATGGTTGGTGAGATTCGTGATTTGGAAACAGCTGAAATCGCTATTAAAGCCGCGCAAACCGGTCACATGGTGCTTTCGACCCTTCATACCAACAATGCACCGGAAACCATCAGTCGTCTAATGAATATGGGAATCGCTCCTTTCAATATTGTTTCTGCGGTTTCTTTGGTGATTGCTCAGAGATTGGGAAGACGGTTACATGACTGTAAACAAATCGGCGAATACTCTCCTGAAGTTTTAATTCGAGAAGGCTTTTCCGAAGAAGATGCCAATGAAATTAAAATTTATGACGCTGTTGGATGTCGCAAGTGTAATGGTGGTTATAAAGGTAGGGTCGGCCTTTATCAGGTTATGCCACTGACAGATAAAATTAAAAGGATTATTCTTGCAGAAGGAAACGCGCTGGAAATTGCCGATCAATCAAGAGCTGATGGCATAGCTGATTTAAGAAAATCAGCGCTCCTGAAGGTAAAAAATGGTATCACAAGTTTAGCAGAAGCAAACAGAGTAACGGTAGATTAGAAATATGGCTACAAAACAAAATGCAATAGAAGAATATATTACCTTTACATGGAAAGGTAAAGACAAAACCGGTAAGAAAATTAATGGAGAAATTAAAGCAAAAAGTTTGACGGTCGCTCGTTCAGAGTTACGCCGTCAGAACATTAATGTCAACCAAATTGTCAAAAAGAGAAAGCCACTCTTTTCACAAGGAAAACCGATTAAGGCTCAGGATATTGCCCTATTTTCCAGGCAGTTGGCAACCATGATGGAGTCCGGTGTGCCAATGGTGCAGGCTTTTGAGATTATTGAAGGCGGACAGAAAAACCCGAATATGGCGAAGATGCTTAAAGACATCAAGAATAATATTCAGTCGGGTTTGAGTTTGAGTGAGTCTTTAGGCAAACATCCTCTGCATTTTGATGAGTTATATTGTAATCTGGTTGCTGCCGGTGAAAAAGCCGGTGTGCTTGACGAGTTGCTGGATACGATTGCAACTTACAAAGAACGAACCGAAGAAATTAAAGGTAAAATCAAAAAAGCTCTATATTATCCGGCAGCGGTAATCGTGGTTGCATTTGGTGTGAGTGCTTTGTTACTTTTGAAAGTGGTTCCACAATTTGAAGAAATGTTCAAAAGTTTTGGAGCGGATTTGCCGGGGTTGACACAAATGGTGGTGCATGCATCCGAGGCTTTACAGGAAAACTTTTTACTTTATCTTGGGGTTTTTGTTGGAGTTATTGTTGGTTTTATCCAATTGAAAAAACGGTCATTGAAATTTGCCCATGCACTGGACAGATTGTCTTTGAAACTCCCTATCGTCGGCAATATCCTAAACAACGCAGCAGTTGCTCGTTTTGCCAGAACCTTATCAACAACTTTCAGAGCGGGTGTTCCTTTGGTTGAAGGTTTGGACACTGTTGCCGGAGCTGTGGGCAATGTGGTTTATGGGGATGCCATCAAGAAAATTAAGGAAGATGTGTCTACCGGTCATCAACTCCAATTAGCTATGCAACAAACCGGTATTTTCCCACACATGGTCGTGTCCATGGCAGCAATTGGTGAGGAATCCGGTAATCTGGATGCCATGCTGGCTAAAGTTGCGGATTATTATGAGCAGGAAGTAGCCAATGATGTGGATGCCATGAGTAGTTTGATTGAGCCATTAGTTATGGTGCTTATTGGTGGTTTGGTTGGTGTTATGATTGTGGCGATGTATCTGCCGATCTTCAAGATGGCGGCAGTGATGTAATGGCTTTATTGCAGGCTTTGGAGCAATCGCTACCGGCATTGCTCATTACAACTTTTGTCTTTTCACTTCTTGTTGGCAGTTTTTTGAATGTTGTGATTTATCGCTATCCAAAATCAATGGAGCACGAATGGACTCATGACAGCATTAATCACTTATCCGATTCCTATACCGAATTAAAAACCACTCTTGAAAAATACAAACAGGAAGTCAAACCACCTAGCATCATTTGGGCACGTTCACATTGCCAAAAATGCAATCATCAAATCAAAGCCTGGGAAAATATTCCGGTTATCAGCTTTTTACTTTTGCGTGGAAAATGCTCCAATTGCAAAACAAAAATTTCTAATCGCTATTGGTTAATCGAATTACTCACAGCAATACTAAGCACTTATGTGGTCTATCATTTTGGCTGGTCATTGCAATCAGTTGCAGCATTGTTTCTCACTTGGTATCTGATTGCAATTTCAATGATTGATTTTGATACGATGGTGATTCCTGATTCATTTAGTTTATCATTGTTGTGGCTAGGGTTATTTATCAGTCTTTGGGTGATATTTATCGATTCTGAAGCCTCTATCAAAGGAGCATTACTGGGTTATTTATTACTCTGGTCAATATTCTGGTTGTTCAAATTATTAACCGGAAAAGAAGGCATGGGTTATGGAGACTTTAAATTGCTCGCAGCCGGTGGTGCCTGGTTAGGGATGAAATCAGTCGGAGTGATAGTTATCATGTCATCGGTTGCCGGAGCGGTAATTGGTTCAATTTATCTGGTGCTCAATAAAAATAGCCGTAATAAGCCCATCCCATTTGGCCCTTATCTGGCAGTCGGAACTTGGGTTGCTATGATTTGGGGAGAAAATATCATCAACTGGTATTTTAATATCTCTGGTTTAAACTAAATACACATGAATTTAAAGCATCAATGTTTTACCGTTGGATTAACCGGCGGGATTGCCAGTGGAAAATCAACAGTCAGTGACATTTTTGCCGAGCTCGGTTGTCCAATCATTGATGCTGACATTATTGCCCGAGAAGTGGTAGAGCCGAAAACAGAAGGTCTCAAACAACTCGTTAAAACATTTGGAACCGCCATTCTGAACTCTCATAACGAACTCGATCGAAAAAAACTTCGGAAAATCGTTTTTAACGACGAACAAAAACTCGCAATACTCAACTCAACTCTTCATCCCCTCATCGGTAAAGAAATTGCAAACAGGGTAAAGAACGTTAAACAAGATTACTGTATCGTGGTGATTCCATTACTGTGTGAAAACAGCAATTATCAATGGCTAGATCGAATCCTTGTCGTTGATGTGAGCGAAGATACACAAATCAAAAGGCTCACAGCCAGAGATCATATCACCGAAGAACTAGCCGAAAAAATGCTCGCGAGCCAATGCAATCGAGAACAAAGACTGCAAATTGCCGATGATGTTATCAATAACGAACAAGATCTATCTAAACTTAATAAATTGGTCAGAACCTTGGATAAGTTGTATAAGCAATTAGCTATTAGCTATAAAAAATGATTAAGTTAAAGTCAAGCTGAATTCAGTTCATCATCTTTTATTTTGTCACTTTTGCTCGTGCAAAAGTAACGTAAAAGCACGCCCCGGCATTTAGGCCTAAAGGCTCCCTTCGATATTTGAAATATCCGGCGCTTCATAAACTCGCTACGCTCAGACAGTATGAAGCTTTCTTCCGAATATTTCTGCGCGTCTCAGCGAAATGTAAGGGGTTAAAAAAACACTGCCATACTGAATTTATTAAATTTACATAATAAAATCAGTATGTTAATATAAAAACCTATGAAAATGAGTGCATTAAAATACGCAAAATATTTAATATCTTGCATTGATGAATATACAATAAGTTGTTAGATTTAATAAAACGTAATGAACATCTTTCATGTATTAAGCCAAGGAAAATCACGTTTACATGAACCAAGCATGTCTGCGATGCTTGGTTATCTTCTGGATAGTAACAAAGATCATGGTCTTGGTGACGCATTCGTACGAAAGTTTATAGAATTTCAGGACAATTCTATTCTTAGTAGGATCCTACAAAGAGATTTTATTAATTCCCAAGTTTCTCTTGAAGAACCTTATCGTTTAGATGGCAAAAGAAAAGACATTGATATTCAAATCATTATACTTGATGAAAAGAAAAAAGAAGAACATAGAATAATTATTGAAAATAAAATAAAAACAGGAGCCGCCAACCCTAAACAATTAAAAGAATATTATCAAGCCATACTTGAAGAGGAAAAGAATATAAAAAATTTACATATGATATTTCTTACACCAAACTCAAACTCTACACTTCTATCAAATGAATACAGTAATCTAAAATTAAAAGAAAAACACACACATACAAAAAAATGGATATATTGGAGTGAAAACGATGGTAGTGGTGGCGTTCTATCAATTATAAAAGAAATTCTAAGTCTCGAAATGCAAGGTGCAATTAATCCTATCAACGAGTATATGAGGCACACACTTAAAGCGTTTGTTAACCACTCATCATCGATAACTGAATCGAATGGTAAAAGAACAATGAGAACGGGAGAAGATATAGGTGAAATTATCGATGAGGTTGTAATAAAAATAAATGATGGGAAAGAGTACCGTGTTATACGCAGAGATAGTACACAAATCCAAGTATTTAACAATGAAACAGGTGATAAAGAAGTAGCACGTTATATACTTGCCCAATATATTGATGAAAACAACATTGATATTCATCACTCCAACCTCAATACAAGATCAATCGGGAAAAAGTTTTTTGATTGGCATAAAAAATCTAACAATTAACTCTAGGTGACCTGTAACTCAAGGGTTCTTTTGTGGCTTACGCTATTGCTCTAATTTTCCACAAAAACTCCGCTGAACTAGAACTACCTGAGTAAGGAGTTAAGAAAGCGCTCAACGAAATTTGTGTTTGAAAACAAAAATCTTTTGATTGATACCTTGAATTAGGCTTTCTCCCCAAAGTTAGAGTACTTCGAAACATTTTACTGATTTTAGAGAATCTAATGTGTTGTTTTATATCGCTTTCTTGAACATATGTTCATTAGAATTAGCATCATTAAAATTACAAATCCAACAAAGTTCTTTTACCGCAAAAAATCACTCCACCTCAACCTTATCAATCTCTTTCATCAGCCTATCAGTTTCAATCAATGCAACAATGATTTTTGGTAGTGGAGGATGTCGTTGAAATCGAGAGGTTACGACCGTGGCGGTCTTTGAGCCATTTTTGGGCGGGCTGGTAGCCGCCGATGTAGGATTCCAGGCAACCAATGGAACATTGTCGAAGTACTTTTTTATCATTGATCCATACTTTTCCATGTATCTGATGTGGCTTCATAACCAGGGCTGGTTTTTGTTATTTTCTTTTAATGATGTCACCATCATTACCGCCGTCAATAACTGGATAGCTGGTGATATATTCATTCACAACAGGTGATTCGAGTAGATGAATTTGACGAATTTGACTGCCGAGTTCTACCAGTTTCAGAAAGTTTCCGTATCTTTGGGATAAGGCACACGAGGAAAGTCGATTTTTAAGGAATTCTTTGTATTTTTCACCGATAGCTTGGTGAATGTAGCACCGCATAGATGTAATCCAGAATATCAATCGGGGCGAAACAGACTTTTGCTCCCTTGAGAGGAGTTTTGTTCTTTTCAGGAATAAATTCCAAATTTAATTTTTGGTGATTTGCAAACTATCTGGAAGTTGAGATTTGGAATTCTTTTTGTTTGGGAATCAAGAGATTGTTGACTTTCTGTTTCTGGATAAAGATAAAGAGGAAGTAAATAGTCTTGCCCCCTATTCCCTAGGTAAAATGTTCCATGTGATATAATTTTGTCTGAAACTCTATAAAACTAAAGGTTTCTCCGATAGCCTGTCGATTGCAAATTAATCCAATATTGTTATTTATTATAAAATGTTTTGTAATAGTGAATCTTGGTCTTCCAAGTAATCCATTTGATTTCGATGTTATTGGAATAAATCTATTATCAAAGAATGGTCTGTATTGAATTGGTTCAATAAAAACAACGTTAGACTTAGATCATTTATTGCGTTTTCCATTCCAAGCACCTTCCTTAATTTGGCTATATTTTCTTTTCAAATCGCCTTCATTGAGATACTTCAAATCTTCAACCAATTCGTAGATAGATCGCTTTTATTTTTAATAAGTAATTTATCGTTTTTGTTTGAATACCTAGACTATAAATAGTAAAAATTTCGTTGAGCAATCCCGTTTTGATATGACCCAATTTTTTCATTACCAAAAACATTAAAAAATGAATAATCTTTATTTATGTCCGGGCTCTCCCAGCTAATGGTATTAATGAGTTCTCTGATAAGTATTTATATTTTAATTTCCTGCTACCATAAATGTCTTTATAATAAAAGCAGCAATCTTTTCTATTAGTAGGCTTTTTGATAAATAAATTAATAGAAACACCTTGTTGAATATCAAAAACATTTTCATCCTTTATAGATGCCATTTTCTTAACATCTCCATGTATAAGTCTAAAACATAAATTGTATCGAAGGTTTCAAGTAAAACTTTTCTCATTTGTCTTTGTGTAATTCCATCGAGAAACTGTTGTTTGTAATAAAGGCTAAAATGCGCTGCCATTTCTATCAATATAATGCTGTCCATACCTGATAAACTTAATGTAGTCATCATCTAAATTTATTTTTCTTTCATTTAGGTTTTTCTTATAGTCTGAAATCAAACCTTGAATCAATCACTTTTATTTGAACTGCTCACTGCATATGGTGGATTGCCAATCACACACATCACTGGTGTTTTCGCGTTTGACATGATTGGCTTCACGGGCTTCATCACTGAGCCAACTGGCAAATAATGTGCCGGTGTCGGGATGATATTCTTCCAACGAGTTGGTGAGGTAAACATTAAATCTGGGGTTGGTTTGCGGTTTATAGCCGGTTTTCCTTGAGTAATAAATCCAGTTTGAGATGTGCCATGGCATGGAATGCCATCAGCAATTCAAAACCATTGAGACGAGGAATCAAATGCTCTTCAACATAACCCGACCACGCGCCCTGCATGGCTTTGAACTTTTTGTTGTAAATGTGGCGTATGACTTCTGCCAGAAAGGTGCCTGTTCCGGTCGCAGGGTCTAAAATTTGGACTTTGTGGACTTCTTTCTCATATTGTTTGTAACCGGTTTTGATCTTTGATCAGGAATTTGAGAATCGACAATAATAGTGGTTTTACTGGTGTCTGCCAAACCATCAGCGAGACCGAATTCAGTTTTTAAAATATCATCAACGGCTCGTACTATAAAATTGACTACAGGTTGTGGTGTGTACAAACACCTCTTGCCTTGCGTAATTTCGGATCATAGGTTGCCAGAAAAGTTTCGTAAAAGTGAATAATCGGGTCTTGGGTCTGTGTTCCTTTGCCGAAGTTGGATAAAAGTTGTTTGATGTCAGTTGCCCGAAAAACTTCACCAGGTTATCAACAATTTTGACAATTCGTTCGTCAATATCGGCCCGGCAATTTCATTGAATAATTTTCTCAGAAAAGGATTGGATTTTGGGATGAGTTCAGCAGCTTCCTGACGGCTGAAATCATTGAGTGTTTTATCATGCAAGCGCGCGGCAAACATGCCATAAGCCACCGTTTGAGCATAAATATCGGCAAATCCTTTAGGTTGTAAATCATGAATCAGCATGTCTTTAAAGGTCTTGTATTGATTGATTAGCCATGTGTCTTGTTGAAAGCAACTCTGTTTTTTCATCATGAGTGACAACTTGTTCAATGATGTTCTGTAACAGTCATTAACTTTGCCCGCCATCATTTCTGCCAGTTTTTGCGGAGATTTGATGGTTTGACTGATAAAGATACAGAAGTCCTTAATTAAATCTGTGAATCTTGAGTATTCATCAATGTTGGGGATAATTTTTCCGTTTTCGATGTTTGCCAGTCGAATCTCATGGACTAATTCACCGTTTTCAAAAAACTGAAACCATAAATAATCTGTGATAATTAAGTTATCCAGGGCTTTTTTATAGCGAGTGAATTGCTCTTTATAAACCTTGCTGTTGAGGTCTTTGCCAATATCTTTGGCTTCAATAAATCCAATCGGTATTTTGCGTTTGGTTATAACATAATCAGGATTACCGCAGTCAGTGACTTTTGAGGGTTCGTTGGTAACTTCAACATTTGGAACCAGTGTTTTGATTAACTGCTCTAAATCGCCTCGGTAAGTATGCTCGGTGGAAATTCCAGTGTTAAAATTATTTGTTACTGTCTGGATGTATTGTTCGAGAGTCATTTTTATCTTGAAAACCGTGAGTTTGTTAAATTATACATGAGTTTGAATTTGGTATTGAAATTATTTTAAAATAATAAATCATCCATTATCAAAACCTGCGAATGTTGGAATGATTTTTTAGTGCTTTTGGTTTCTATTTTTCTGGATTGTCTCTCCGCACCTGCTTCGAGCCCTTCGGGTCGCTTCGCGTGGCAAAACGGCTGTCCTGCCGTTTGGTCCCGGGTTAAGCCAGAGGATGACAGGAATAGGATATCTCGGCTACGCTTGATATGACGCTATTCTTTTTTATCCCCCTTTACTCTCACCGAGATATTCTTGCAAATTTGGGAGTACGAGGTATTTATGTCTGAGCGAAGCGAGTTCAAATACCTCGCCAAATTTTCGAAAATATTGAGGGTAGCCAACGGCTGAGAGTTCGGGGCGTGCTTTCTTTTGGTTACTTTGCTTTACACGAGTAAAGAAAAGTAACATTAAAATAACTAGATTCCCGATCGGGGTCGGGAATGACGAAAATAGGGTCACGAATAACGAGTTCTGGTTGAAGATACTTCGAGTTCACTCAGTATGACAGGATAATTTTTACTTCACATAACTCAGAAAGTGTTCAAAGTCCTTATTTTTTCCTCTGACTGTGTTTTCGTATGTGGTTTTGATAAACTGCGTGACTTTGCCTATTTCACCGTTACCGATGGTTTGGTCGTTGATGGTTTTGATGGGGGTGACTTCGACGGCGGTTCCGGTGAAGAAGGCTTCGTCTGCTTGCTGGGCTTGTTCGACGGTGATTTTCTCTTCTTTGACTTTGTAGCCGTAGTGTTTTGCCATTTCGATAATAGTGGCTCGGGTGATTCCGGGCAGAATATGTCCGAGGGATGGTGTGGATAGGACATTGTCTTTGACGATGAAGAAGTTTTCTCCGGCACCTTCGGCGATGTTGTCTTCGTGATCGAGGAACAGTGCTTCGTGATAATGGGTGTTTTGTAGTTCTATCGTGGAGAGAATTCCGCCGACATAATGTCCGCAGATTTTGGCATCAATCACGGTGGATTTGGGGCTGATACGGCGATATTTGCTAACTTTGATGTCAACCATATCGTGTGGTAAATATTTTCCCCACGGCCAATTGGCGATGATGACTTCGACCGGATTGTTTTTGGCGGAGACACCGAGTTCGCTATAACCAAAAAAAGTCAATGGGCGAATATAACCGGAATCCAAACCATTGGATTTGACCGTTTCAACGACTGCCTGACAAAGTTCATCACGAGAGTAGGGCAGTTTCATGCCAATGGTTTCTGATGAATAAATCAGTCTGTCGATATGAGGTTCAAGCCTGAATATTGCCGGTCCTTTGGCAGTGTTATAAAACCGAATTCCTTCAAAAGCGCCTCCGCCGTAGTGCAGAGTGTGTGTCAAAACGTGTGTTGTATCCTGTTCCCAGGGTTTCAGCACACCGTTGTGCCAGATGGTTTCGGTTTTAATCATTGTACAATTTAATTTTGCTCTTCCAGTTTTGCCCAAGAATCCTTTAAGGTCACAATTCGGTTGAAAATTGGCTTGTCTTGTTCGTATGTTTTGTCACGATAAAAATATCCCATTCGCTCAAATTGGTATCGAATGCCATCGGAGTTTTCGACAATATTGGGTTCCAATTTGGCGTTTTCTATGATTTCTAATGAATTGGGGTTTAAATCTTCAAGACCTTTAGGATTAGGTTTATCAAATAGGCGATCATAAAGTCTGACTTCTATATTATCACAATGACGGGCTGAAACCCAGTGAATAGTCCCTTTAACTTTTCTGCCATCGGCTGATTTACCGCCTTTGGTTTCCGGATCATAAGTGCAACGAATTTCAACAACATTGCCGTTTTCGTCTTTAATCGCTCGTTGACAAGTCAGATAGTAGGCATATCTCAAGCGCACTTCTCGACCTTCAGTAAAGCGGAAAAACTTGCGATTGGCATTTTCCTGATAATCATCGGCTTCGATGTAGAGTTCTTTGCAGAAAGGAATTTCCCTTGTGCCGAATGATTCATCTTGCGGATGATTTTGACCAATCAGAAGTTCTTCTTTATCTTCAGGATAATTTTCAATCACTAATTTTAACGGGTTGAGAATTCCCATAATGCGTGGAGCTGTTTCGTTTAAATCGGCTCGAACACTATCTTCCAGCATGGTCATTGGAACGGTTGATGGTTTTTTGGTAACTGTGCTGCGCTTGGCGTAATCACGAATGGCTTTGGGTGTGTAACCTCGGCGACGCATTCCTGAAACTGTTGGCATACGCGGGTCGTCCCAGCCATCTACTTTACCTAGCTCAACCAGTTCGTTGAGTTTTCTTTTGGAGGTGACGGTGAATGTTTGATTCAGGCGGTTGAATTCGATTTGTTGTGGATGACAACCAATGGATATGTTGTCCAAAACCCAGTCATAAAGCGGGCGATGGTCTTCAAATTCCAAAGTACAAATTGAGTGAGTGATGCCCTCAATCGCATCAGAAATACAATGAGTGAAATCGTACATCGGATAAATGCACCAATCGTCACTGGTGCGAATATGATGTTGGCGTTTGATGCGATAAAGCACCGGATCACGCATGTTGATATTTCCGGATTTCATGTCGATTTTGGCGCGAAGCACCATTTTGCCATCTTCAAATTCGCCATTTCTCATGCGTTGAAATAAATCCAATGACTCTTCAACCGGACGGTCACGATAAGGACTATTGGTTCCCGGAGTGGTGAAATCACCACGATTCTGGCGAATTTCTTCCGGTGATTGTTCATCCACATAGGCTAAGTCTTTCTCAATCAGTTCAACGGCATAACCATAAATTTGCTCAAAATAATCCGATGCATGGAGGGTTTTTCCGGCCCAATGAAACCCCAGCCACTTCACATCTCTTTCAATGGATTCGGCGTATTCAATACTTTCTTTGGACGGATTGGTATCGTCAAATCTGAGGTTGCACTCGCCCTGATAATCTTCTGCCAGCCCAAAATTCAGGCAGATTGATTTTACATGGCCAACATGCAGGAATCCATTGGGCTCCGGTGGAAAACGAGTTCTCACGCTTGAGTGTTTGCCATTGGATAAATCCTTATCAATGATTTGGGTAATAAAGTTTTCCGAAACGTTCTTTTCCGTCATTTGAGTTATTGTTTTGCAAAAAGGATGTATTTTACTATCGAAACTGAAATATTCTAGTTATCCAGCCGTTTTCGCAGAGACTTTATTCCCAAATTGGCGGCTCCGCCTAATGAAATACGATTACGAATAGAGTCTTGGTAAGAAATATTGTTTTCAGTTACTTTTGCTGTGCCATAAGCATCACGAAAATTCTTGCCTTTTTTGACTTGTTCCAAAGCATAATCAGTTGCCATCATTTCGGGGCTGATTGCTGATTTCATGACTTCGGGATTAAAATTCATGGCATCAATTAACCCCGGAATTAGTTTCAATACTTGTGTTGTAAATAGCAAAGATTTGACCATTGGCTCTTTGCTCATTTGTAAATCCCGTTGATAGCCGGAAGGTAGCGACATTAAAGATTGAATCTGGCTTATTGAACCTTCAATCACAGATAATGATGCACGCATAAGTTCAACCACATCGGGATTGGCTTTATTCGGCATGATGGATGAACCGGTTGTATAGCTTTTATCCAGTTTTACAAAATTGAATTCATCGGTCATAAACAGGCTCAAGTCCCAAGAAAAACGGCGAATATCCAGCATTACCTGATATATGGTTTGGAGGACAACTAAATCAAATTTTCCTCGTGAGTTTTGGGCATAAACAGGATTAATTTGCACTCTTTCAAATTTGAGTTTTTTAGCGGTAAATTCTCTGGGCAAGTTTAATGGCACACCAAATCCGGCGGCTGTGCCTAATGGTGAAGAATTGATATAGGAAATCGTGGAATCAATCAGCATATTGTCATCAATTAAGGACTCCGCAAAACCTAAAAGCCAAACGGCAACTGTTGTTGGCATGGCTCTTTGCAGGTGAGTGTATCCCGGCATGGCGGTGTTTTTATGTTTTTCTGCAAGGTCTAACAAAGAGGATATGACTTTTTTGTTTAATTCTTTTATTTGTTGCAGATGATGGCGCATAAATAATCGACTGCAAGTTAACACCTGATCATTCCGACTTCTGCCTGTATGTGTTTTCTTGCCTAAACTTCCTAATTGTTCCGTTAGATAAAATTCAATCGCTGAATGTCCGTCTTCATATTTGTTATCCAGAGAAAATTCTCCGGATTGAAATTGTTTTTTTAAGACTTTTAAGGCCTTTTTAACTTTTCTGTATTCCTCAGAAGTGAAAATTCCGATTTTTTTCAAACCCTGAACGTGGACTTTTGTTGCTTCAATGTCAAATACAAACAAGTGTCTGTCCAGCTTGATGTCATTGCCAGCCATAAAATCCATTAAGTCCTGATGAATATTATTTCCATCTTCTCCGCTCCAGAGATAATTTTTGTTTTTCATTAAATGATTCCTGTATTGATTTGTAAATTATATCTCTCCTTTAAAGCCAGATTCATATTTTGAATCGCCTGAGTGGCAGCTCCTTTAAGAAGATTATCAATTGTGACACATAAAACCAGATGATTGTTATCGACTGTAAAACCACCAATATTAACATTGTGAGTATTTTGCACCGATTGAACTTGTGGTATTTCAGCTGAAATATTGATGAGCTCAGCCTCTTTGTAAAATTTTGAATACATTTGAAAAACATCTTCAGGCTTTAAAGCTGATTTCAATTCAACTGAAATTGTCAGATGAATGCCTCTGAAAAACTCAGCGACATGTGGCATGAAATTAACTTTTTGTCCGATGACTTTCGAGATTTCTTTTTCATGAATGTGTCCTGTGAGTTTATAAGCCATGAGATTGTCTTGTAGTTTCTCAGGGTTGTTATTGTCACAAGGTTTGCTGCCGGCTCCGCTGTAACCGGAAATGCCGAAGATGTTTGGTGTTCCTTTGATAAAATCTTTCACAGGGAGTAAACCAAGTTGCCCCGCTGTGGCATAACATCCCGGATTGGCTATAAGATTTGCTGAATTTGCATTCAAAGTACAAGTTTCAGGTTGACAATATTGCCAGTCATTGTCAAAACGAAAATCTGAACTGAGATCAATTATTATTTTATCGCAAGAAAGCTGTTTCCACAGATTATTGTATTTAGCCGCAATGTTGTTAGGTAGTGCCAAGAATAAAACATCAGTATCCAAATCGACTACACTTTCTATTTCATCAGCACGGTATTTTAACTCTTTGTCAGAAAATTTCGGGACGATATCACAAATTTTTGTGCCGTTATATTCTCTTGAGTAAGCAGCAATTAGTTTCGTCATCGGGTGTTTGTCAATCAATTGAATGAGCTCAAAACCGACATAACCTCTGGCTCCGATAATAGCTGTTTGAATGATGTCAGACATGAGCAGACTCCTCCCAACTATCCTGATATTCATGAGCTTTTTGCATGCATTGCATTGATTCGATGTGTTCCATACCAATGCTAAATGAAATCCAGTTTTCATGTTTGCATGAGCAGTCTGATTTTCTAAAATACCATGAGTTTATTGGGTTATTTGATCTGGAACGCCAATATAATTGAGGATAATATTCCAGCATTTTTTCCCAGATGGCTTTGCCCAACCCACGACCTTGAGCCAGAGGAGTGACAGCAAATTTATTCAAATAAGGCTTTCCATTAAAGCCTTTTGTGATGATTGCCAATGCTTGAGCTGTTTCTGATATAAACAGCGATTCCAAATCAAGTGAGTCCAGAAAATCGGGTTTTAGTTTCTTTTTAAAAGTTGATTCAAGCAGACTAATGACTTTTAATTTCAGATTTGCCGGAATCACATCATATTGATTGATACTTTCACCCATAGAAACGAATGTGCCTTTGCCTTTATGTGTGAAAAGCTCCTTTCCAAGTTCAGTAGCAGCTGTTATTGAAACGCTGAGTTTTCTAGGCATGGGTTTCAGTAATTGATAAATTTGCTGAATTTTTAATTTCATGCCTGAATGCAACCATGGCTCATTCATCAGAGATTCGTATTCGCCACCGAGTTGAATGGCTGAAATCAATTGACTATTTTCGTTCAATAATCCTCCGGTTGGAGTGACAAAAATCACCTTTTCAGGGTTGCTTTCCCAAACCAGTTTTCTGATAGCAAAATCAGCATTAATGTTGAAAACATTGCCATTGTCATCCCTGCCAAGGCAGGATAAAACGGGTATTTTTTGTTGTTCCAAGGCGTCATTGATTGGGCTCATGTTGACAAATTTGATTTCGCCGACAAATCCATATTTGTCTTTATTCATAAAGTCACAGGTAAAGACTTCATTGAAAATGCTTTTGATTTCAACCCCGGCTTCTGAGAGTGCTTGGCATAATTTATCATGAACGTCTTTAACAACCGGTTGCATCAATTCAATGGTTTCAGTATCAGTAACCCTTAGTCCGTCAATTTTATTCACGGGCATGTTTCGTATAAGAATTTCCGCATCCAGTTGTGGACCGGCTCCGTGCAGAATGATTGGAGTGAGACCCAGATAATAAAGAAGTGTGATGGACTCTACCAGTTTCTCTAACTGTGTTTCAATGACATTACCACCGACTTTCACAACAGCAAATTTGTTTTGCCTTGAGTTCTTATATTGATCCAAATAATACTTAGCTTCGGTCGAATTACCGAGTTGCAGCAAAACATTTTTAATTAGATTTTTTTTAGTTTCCATGTTTTGACACCTCAAGATAAAAATCAAAAGATTGTTGGAGTTGCGATAAGTAAACCCATTCATCAATTGTATGGGCTTGTTTGATATCACCCGGTCCTAAAACCAGAGCCGGAGAACCTGCCTGTGAAAACAATGCCGCCTCGGTCCAAAAATCCACAGGTTCTGCGACCGTAATATTATTTTGTTCGCAAAACTGAATCGAGCTTAGGTTGCCGTTTTGAGTTGATGGGAGTGCCGGAGCCATCATACCCGCATACCAGTGTGTATCGCTGTTTGAATCCAGAGCCTTTAGTTTTTCATAGATATCGCTTGAGTTACTGCCTGCCGGAACTCTGGCGCTAAAATTGAGTTGCACAGTTTCAGCTATCATGTTGTTTTTTTCGCCACCACTCATGACGCCAACATTGAAACAAATTCCCGCTGGGTTATTTTCAGTAACTTTTTGTTCGCTGAAGTTTAAGGCTTTGGCAAGCCATTTATTGGCTTTATGAATCGCATTTTCCTTCAATGCAATCGCCATTGATGAGTGACCATTTCTGCCAAAGAATTTTGTTTGACACGATAAATATCCACGATGCGAAACGACAGCTTTGGAGTTGGTTGGTTCGGCAACAATGATTTGTTTGTAATGTGATAGATCATTATTATCAATAAAGTGCTGAACACAGCAACCACTCGCACCCTCTTCATCGGTCGTAAATACAACCGCGAGATTTTCAGTATTTTCAGCCAATGTCATTAAACAGGCCGCTGCACCTTTTATATCACAACTTCCTCTGCCATAGGCTTTATCATTTTTTATTGTGAGTTTAAAGGGGTCACATGTCCATTCATCGAGTGTGCTTTTTGTCACCGGAACGGTATCCAGATGGACATTAAATAATAGGGTTGGATTGCCTTTTACTGCATAAAAAATCACATGACCGTCATTCAGGTCAGTTATTTCAACATCAAACTCGAAATGAGAAAAATGTGACTCTAGTTGTTTGAATAAAGCGTCATTTTTGCTAATTTGTCTTGGTGGATTTTGAGTATCCTGCTGAATCAAAAAATCAAGATGTTCAAGAATTTGATTGAGCATTGGCATTTCTCCTTCTCACCGAATTGACCAAAGTGGATGCCTGGCCTGCTAATTTGATAAAACCGATAGCATCTGCCGGCGACCAGTTACAGGATTGGGCATAAACTGATTTGTCATCTTTAACAATATAATCAGAGTCAATGGCTACAGCTGTAATTGTTGCTCCTTCTGTGTAAAGAGTCACTTCGCCGTCAATAAATTTCTGCGAGCTTTTTAGATAGGATTCGAGGTCAGTTTTGTGTGGATCATGAAAATATCCGTAATAAACCAGTTCAGCCCAGCGGTTAGCAATCACGTCTTTGAACTGATTCTGAAATTTGGAATTCACTGCATCCTGAATGGCTTGATGCGCGGTTATTAAAGCATCAATTGCAGGACATTCAAACACAATTCTTCCTTTCAGTCCGATACTGACGTCGCCGGTATAAATGTGTCTGCCAACACCATATTCAGATAACTCTTCATTGAGATAATTGATAATAGAAACTCCATCCAGTTTTTCGCCATTAATACTGACAGCGACACCTTTTTCGAAACCGATTTTTATTGTTAATGGTTTCTTCGGCCAATCTTTAGCTGATTTAAGCCAATGCCATGAATCTTCACCCGGTTGCTGAAATTGATCAATTGAACCTCCTGAAATTGTTACTCCCAGCATATTTTCATTGATTGAATAATTTTTATGTTGTTGAGCAATTTCAATACCTGCTTCATTCAGTTTTTCAATTTCATAATCCCGAACAGCGGAGACTTCTTCCTGTAAATCCCTGATTGGAGCGATGATTGTATAATCTCCCAAAGATTTAACCGTTTGATCAAAGCGAAACTGGTCATTACCCATCGCTGTACAACCATGTGCAAATAAGTCGGTTTTCAGCTCATCGCAAAGCTCAAGGCACTTCTTAACAATCATGTATCTGTCGGAGCATAATAGAGGGTATTCGTTATTCATTCGTGCATGTGACCAGACTAATGGTTTGACAAAACCATTCCAAACATCATGTTGAATGTCGAAACTGTAGTGTTTGGTTGCTCCTATTTTTAAGGCTTTTTGTTGAATTTGAGTAATTTCTTCGTCACTGATTCCACCGGCATTGACGAATACTGAATGCACTTCATAACCTTTGTTAATCAAATCATAAAGACAATAGGTTGTGTCAAGTCCACCTGAAAAGGCTAGAACAATTTTCTGTTTCATATTTTTTCTCCAAACAAATTTAACATCATCGCTTTTTGTGCATGCAGTCTGTTTTCTGCTTCTTCGATAGCCACACAGTAATCACTATCCATGACTGCATCCGTTGCCTTGATATTTCTTCTGAGTGGAAGACAATGACTGAATTTAGCCTGATTGGTCAGTGACATTTTATGTTCATCAACCATGAAATGGGCATATTGACGTCGGATTTTAAATTCTTCCTCGGGGTTTCCGTAGTAGGGTAGTGCTCCCCAACTTTTTGCATAGACAAAATCAGCATTGTTATAGGACTCTTCGATATCGTGTGAAATTGTTAAAGTTGAACCTTGTTGCTGGCAGTTTTCTTCGGCAATCTTTAGATATTTTTTATCCAGTAGATAATCTTTATTGGGACAAAGTAATGTCACATCCATACCAAATTTGGAAGCAATAGATAAAGCCGAGTTTGCAACAGCGGTATTTAATGGTTTTGGGTGGTAAGTCCATGTCAGCAGAAATTTTTTATTCTCAACTTCTCCCAAATGTTTTTTCATTGTCATCATCAAAGCCAGTTCTTGGCAAGGATGAACAATGGTTTCCATGTTGATAATAGGCACACTGGAATACTTTACAAAGGACTTGATGACATTATCCTGTTTATCGTAATCCCAATTCTGAAATTTTGGGAAAGCTCTGATAGCAATCGCATCGACATAAGTTGATAAAACAGCTGCAACTTCCTTGATGTGCTCTTCGGCATCGCCATTCATCACAATTCTTTCCTCAAACTCGATTCCCCAAGCATCTTTTCCGGGTTGCAGGACGATGGCTGTTCCGCCTAATTGTTGTATTCCCAACTCAAAGGAAGTTCGTGTTCTCATGGATGGATTCAAGAACAAAAGAGCAAATGATTTGTTTTTGAAATTTTGGTGGAAAGGGGAATCTTTTAGTTGCTTGGCAACATCAATTAAGCCTTCAATCTCTGACTTCGACCAGTCTTCGGTGTTGATAAAGTTTTTATACATAATAGCTCCGGTATTTAGTCAACAAAAGCCAGAATGTAAAAACCCGGCTTTTGCCGGGTTTTGTAAACTTATTCCTTGAAAATTATAATTCTACACCCCGGCATGTTTCATGCGACGGCGTGCACGTCGAACAACAACAACACAAGCTACTGAAGCAGTGGCTTGTAAATAATTCTGTTGTTTAAACGTGTTTTTCATAATTTAATAATTTAATTCTTGGGTTGAGTCTAACAATCAAAATTTTAATTCACAAGATTTTTTTTAAAATAAATTAAAACGACATCATTTTTAATGCGGTATCAATCATACGGTTGGAAAAGCCCCATTCATTGTCATACCATGAAAACACCTGAACCAGCGTTCCGTTTTTGATATTAGTCAGGCTGGCATCAAAAGTGGAGGATGCCGGATTGTGATTAAAATCGATTGATACCAGAGGTTTATCATTGTAGCCCAAAATGCGAGGCATTTGCTGGCTAGCTTTTAACATAATCGAGTTTACTTCTTCAATTGTTGTTGGTCGGGATGCCTGAAAGACTAAATCCACAATAGAAACATTGATGGTCGGAACCCGCATGGCAAATCCATCCAGTTTGCCATTCAATTCGGGCAATACCAATCCAACCGCTTTAGCAGCACCGGTGCTGGTTGGAATTTGGCTCATTGTTGCTGAACGGGCACGATGTAAATCTGCGTGGGCAGTGTCGGATAAGACCTGATCATTAGTATAAGCATGAATAGAAGTCATTAAACCGGATTCGACACCAATGGCATCATGCAAAGGCTTCACAAGCGGAGCTAAACAGTTGGTGGTGCAAGAAGCATTGGAAACGATTTGGTGTTCCGGTTTTAGTACATTATCATTAACGCCATAAACAATTGTGGCATCGACTTCACCTTTTGCCGGAGCTGATATGAGGACTTTTTTTGCACCAGCGTTCAGGTGCTTGCTTGCCAACTCACGGCTTTTGAAACGACCGGTACAATCCATAACCAAGTCAACTTCCAATTCAGCCCAAGGTAATTTCTCAGGATCGGTTTCGGAATAATATTTGATTTTGTCACCATTGATAATCAATTCATCACTAGTATGATCCACCACAGCATTAAACTTACCATGAGCGGTGTCATATTGGGTAATATGTGCTGAAACATCAATTCCCGCCAAATCATTGACAGCAACGATTTGAATTTCATCTTTTCGATTGTATTCATACAAAGCACGAACAATACAACGCCCGATACGACCATAACCGTTAATTGCAACACGAATTGTCATTCTATTTCTCCTTGATGTTTTCTACTATTTTCTCATACAGATATGAGATATTCAATTATAATAGTCATAGTTATATCATTAAAACATGACAGAAAAATGAAGATTCTTGCAGATGAGAATATTCCTTTGGTGAATGATTTTTTTTCACATATTGGAGAGATAACAACTAAGCCTGGTCGGCAAATATGCAATCAGGATTTGCTTGATATTGATGTTTTGCTTGTGCGCTCTGTGACTAAAGTTGATAAAAATTTATTGCAAAATACTCCTGTTAAATTTGTTGCTTCAGCGACAAGTGGTGTCAATCATGTCAATTTATCAGACTTAAGTACTTTAGGAATTGGATTTGCAAATGCTCTGGGAAGCAATGCCAACTCGGTCGCTCAGTATGTGATTTCTGCAATTTGTTATTGGTGTCAGCAGCAAGATAGAAACATCCATGATGTCACGGTGGGAATTGTCGGCTATGGCAATGTCGGTAAAACTTTGAAAAAATACTGTGATATGTTAGGTATTTTAACAGTTATCAATGATCCGCCATTACAAGATTTAAATCCTCAGCTGATGAAGTTTTCGTCATTACCGGAGTCTCTCTGTTGTGAAGTTGTTAGTTTTCACACGCCTTTGACTTTCGATGGAAAACATTCTACTTATCAGTTTATCAATCAAAATACTTTGCAGTTCCTAAAAAATGATGCTCTTTTAATTAATTCTTCTCGTGGTGAGGTTATTGATGAATTGGCATTGCTTAAATTTAAACAGAAAAACGAAGGTTTACAGCTTATTCTTGATGTCTGGAATGGCGAACCGAATATCAATTTACAACTGTTGAAATATTCCTTATTGGCAACTCCGCATATTGCGGGATATAGCTATGACGGAAAAGTCAGAGGAACGGAGATGATATATCAGGCTTGTTGTGATTATTTTGGAATATATAGAGCAGAAGTTGTAATTGATGACGCAAAGTTTCCAAAGCAAATTTTTGTTGAATTAAATAGTTCAAACTCAATTTTCAAAGATGTGTTATCAGCTTATGATATTGTCAGTGACAGTCAAAAACTGCAAAAAATACTCAATCACCCGGAACTGCAAAGTGGTGAATACTTCGATTCACTGAGAAAAAATTATCCGATTCGTAGAGAATGGCTATATTAATTGCTTAATTTTTTCAGTTGTTTGTCATGCAGTTTTGTGAGAATTAATAAGGAAAGAATCGACCCAAACATTGCCCATGCCATATCCGATTGCGTGTCCCAGACATATCCTTGAGTTCCCAAGAATGCTACAGCTTCATCTCCTGATGCGACAGCAACCCACCATTCGATAAGCTCATAGAAAGCACTGAATGCCAGACAAACACTGACAATTAAATACCTTCTCCACCATACTCCGGAAACAACATTATGCCTGATAAATAATTCTCTGGCTAAAATTGCCGGGACAAATCCTTGAGCAAAATGACCCAGTTTGTCGTAATTATTTCTTGTTAAATCGTAAGTCTCTTTGAGCCAGTCAAACAAAGGGACTTCGGCGTAAGTGTAATGACCTCCAACCATAAGAATAATGCTGTGAATTAATATCAAAATATACAGTAACGGAGTTAATGGAAAGCTTTTGTATGTGAATGCAAGTATGATGATTGCTATAATTGCGGGTAGCACCTCTAAAAACCATGTGAACTTGTCTTTGGGCTCTATGGCTGACCAAATGAGTACAGACGAGAAAATTAACAACCAGATAGTTTTATAGATATGGGATTTCATCATTTTCTATGGTACTCCATAAAACTGTAATTATAGAGATTCTTTTCATCAGTCTGACAATCCAATTGTGAAGCTATTTTCCAGTCAGCAGGATTCCAACTGAAATTGGTGTCTCCATCAAATTGATGATGTATTTTAGTAATGAGTAATTTATTCACATAAGGCATTAGTAATTTGTAAATCATTGCTCCACCAATTATCATCACTTCACCTTCGTAATCATTAATGCTATCCAGTTTATGAATGATTTCAAATCCTTCACGGGTAAACTCGACATTCCTTGTTAGAACCACATTTCTTCTTTGAGGAAGTACAAAGGGAAGTGATTCACATGTTTTTCGACCCATAAGAATGGTTTTATTGAGTGTTTGCTGTTTGAAATATTTTAAATCTGCAGGTAAATGCCAGGGAAGTGAATTATCCTTTCCAATGAGGTTGTTTTCATCCATAGCAACAATAATTGTCAGATTCGTTGTTATTTTCATACTGCAACCGGTGCTTTGATATGAGGGTGAGCCTGATAATCAGTTAATTCAAAATCGTCATATGTAAACTCGAATATATTCTTGATATCAGGATTTATCTTCATAGTTGGTAGAGAATAGGGTGTTCTTGAAACTTGCTCTTTAGCTTGTTCAATATGATTGGAGTAGAGGTGAGCATCACCAAATGTATGAACAAAATCTCCGACCTTTAAGTCACATACTTGTGCCATCATCATGGTAAGCAGTGCGTATGAAGCGATGTTAAATGGAACACCTAAAAAAACATCAGCGCTGCGTTGGTAGAGTTGGCATGATAGCTTGTTATCTGCAACATAAAACTGAAACAGACAATGACAAGGCGGCAAAGCCATGTTTTCAATTTCACCGACATTCCATGAATTGACAATAATACGTCTGGAGTCCGGTGTTTCTTTGATTTGTTGAATGGCATTTTTGATTTGATCGACTTTTCTGCCATCAGAAGTTGGCCAAGAACGCCATTGATAACCGTATACCGGTCCTAAATCACCGTTTTCGTCAGCCCATTCATTCCAAATTCTCACACCATTATCTTGTAAGTATTTGATATTGGTATCACCGGCAAGAAACCACAATAATTCATGAATAATTGATTTAAGATGCAGTTTCTTGGTTGTTACCATAGGAAAGCCTTTGGATAAATCAAAACGCATTTGATAACCAAACAGGCTTCTTGTTCCCGTATTGGTTCGGTCTGTTTTTGTAGCTCCTTGATCCAGGAGAGTTTGCAATAATTGAAGATAGTTTTTCATTTAGTTCAATTCAACTTGAAATTCGATGTTCATTATACTTTAATTTTCCTTTAAAAAATTTGTCAACTATAAAAAAAGGCTATCATTTCTGATAGCCTTTTTCTAATTAATTGTTGTAAGGTTTTTCTATTAACCGAACAGTGACTTCAGTCCTGTTTGAGCATTGCGTTGCAATATCCCTTGAATTTTATCACCTGAAAGGTTTAAAGACTCAGGAAGAATGGCTTTCCTAACCATTGGTCTGTCAACCTTTGACATAAATGCACGTTTCGACAAATCAACTGTTTTGCTTGATTGAATATCATTTTTGTTGTTGTCTCTTAACATTAGGACTTGTGGTCTCAATCTTTTCTCAGGGTTGTGAGAAACAACTAACCCAATAGAATTGTCAGTCAGTTCAACTATAGTACCAGCCGGGTACAAACCAATCGCTTGAATAAAGTCATCAATCAACTTGCTTGAAAACATTTTATCACGTTGTGTGTACAGCCAATCCATTGCTTCCGATGGTGTCATGTACTGACCATAAGATTTTTTGCTTGTAATGGCATCAAACACATCAACCAGTCCGGCAATTTGACCGAAGAAAGGAATTTCAGCTCCAACTAACCCATAAGGATAACCGGAACCATTGAATCTTTCATGATGCGTTTCAACAATAACAAGAGTCCAGTGTTCAACGTTCTTGTCTTTTGCCAACATTTCGACACCTAATTCAACGTGACTGCGAACAATCGCCATTTCTTTTTCAGTAAGTTCTCCAGACTTGTTGAGTAACTCACGTTTAATTTTGGTCTTACCAATATCAGACAATAACACACCTGTCGCCAGAGAAATTAAATCGTCTTCTTCTAATCCCAAGTGACGACCAAAAACAGTTGCTAAAACACTGGATCGTAAAGAGTGATTGTAAGTGTAGTCGCCTTTGTCTTTTAAACGACTCAGCCAAATCATTGTATTTGGGTTGTTAATGACACTTTTAACAACAGATTTGGTCAATTTCTTGGTTTCACTAACATCCAACCCTTTACCAACTCTGAGGTTGAAACTTAATTGCTCGACTGAATATGATAAGTCCGAAAACAAAACTTTGGCATTATCAATTTCTTTCTTGAAAGGTTTGGTAATCGAATCATATTTTCCAATATGAAGAGGAATCTTTTTCAAATCTGAGGCAAAAACATATTTAGATTTTGCTTCTCCACTTTCAGCTTGTCTTTTCTTCTCCTCAACTAAAAGAGGAGAAGGTTTGAAAGGAGTGTTTTCTTTGTATGATTGCGTACCTTTTTCAGCGTCGATATACACATAATCGCAGAATCTTTTAACTTCTTCGATCTCATGTTTAGTACGAATATAAAATCCCTGAAACGGAAAAGGAGTTTCAAGCCAAGATCTATCAAGTTGGCAAACATACATGCCGATTTGAAGATGCGAAACAGAGATTTTATCTTTAGTAATCATAGCTGTTATAAAATGTATTAGTTAGATTCTTTCACCTTGACACAAATTCTAAATTTTTTAAAATTTTGAAAATGTGAACCAATTCAAGTTTTTAAAAGAAATTAATGTTTTCTCAAGATTTTACACAAATTATTTATATTTACAAATACAAAAAATACAAAATGGCAAATAATTATGCCATTCCCTTGATTTTGTTATTCAGACGGCTTTTATGTCTTGCAACTTTGTTTTTGTGAAAGATTCCTTTGTTGGATACTTTGTCAATTGCTTTAACCATTGTGCTGTATAACTCCTGAGCTTTAGCTTTGTCACCGGCTTCGATGGCTTTACTCACGTTTTTTATATATGTTCTGGCTTCTGAACGCAGACCCATGTTGTGGATTCTGCTTTTCGCTGCTTGTCTGACTCTTTTTCTTGCTTGTGCTGAATTAGCCAAAATATTTCTCCAAAAAAATTACTGTTAAAAAAATAAGCGGGGAATTATCGTGTTTATTATCGCTTGAGTCAATGTTTTAGCTATATAAACGACTTATATGGCATATTTATTATACTTAAAGGGAACTTTATATGTTTTTTTTGATGTTTCCATAGACAATCGCCACTAGAGTTTTAAAATTCACGCAGGCAGTTTCTGCCGTGATAATAAATTCAGAAGCCAATAATTTATGAGTCTATTTAAGGCTACAGCCATCGTTAGTATTTTTACATTCATATCACGAATCAGCGGATTTATTCGTGATATGGTTGTTGCGTGGTTGTGGGGAACTTCGATTTGGGGAAGTGCTTTTTTTGTTGTTTTTCAGATTCCAAACTTTATGCGGCGTTTATTTGCTGAAGGATCTTTTTCTTTGGCCTTTGTTCCGGTATTGAACGAAATTAAAGCAACGGGTTCAAAAGCGGATCTTAAGCATTTTATCGACAGAGTCTCAGGAACTCTGATGACTATAGTTATTATAGTCTGGATTGTGATGGAAATATTTGCTCCGCAAATTTTGACCTTATTTGCATATACCTGGGTTGAAGATAAACCGGAAGTTTTTGATGAAGCGGTTTGGATGTTGCGTTTTACCTTGTTTTACTTACCAATGATTACGCTGGTTGCATTTGCCGGCGGAGTTTTAAATGCACACAAAAAATTTGCTTTACCGGCAGCGACTCCAATTCTGCTTAATTTGTCTTTAATTGGTTGTGCAATTTTTTTAAAAGACTCTTTTGATATTTCCGTTAAATCTTTGGCTGTTGGTGTTTTGGTTGCCGGTGTATTGCAGTTGATGGTTCAGATTCCGTCTTTATATCGTTTGGGTTTAATACCCAAATTTATTCCTGATTTTAAGGATTCTAAAATCAAAAAAGTGATGAAATTAATGGTTCCAACCTTGTTTGCGTCTTCAGTGGCACAAGTGAACTTGCTATTAGATACATTGATTGCAACGATGTTGCCGATTGTTGGTGTGAGTTTTTTATATTTCTCCAATCGATTGCTTGAGTTTCCTTTGGGTGTTTTCGTCATTGCAATTTCAACAGTAATTCTGCCGACTTTATCTCGGCAGTTTGCGAAAAGTGAAGATGAAAAATTCCTTAACACTATGAAATGGGCATTGAATTTAGGTTTTTTTATTGCCATACCGGCAGCAGTTGGTTTGCTGGTGTTAGCAAAAGAAGTTGTGGTTACACTTTATCAATACGGCGAATTTAATGCTGAATCAACGGAATTTACCTCGTTGAGTTTAATAGCTTTTATGTTGGCATTGCCGGCTTTTGTTTTGAATAAAATCTTGTTGCCAGCTTATTATTCACGCAAGGATACTAAAACTCCTGTGAAAATTGGTTTGATTTCAATGTTTTCAAATATGGGACTGAATATCCTGTTTGTTTGGCTGATGTGGTATTTGGGTTTTATCGCACTTCATGTGGCTTTGGCTTTGGCTAGTGCGGTTTCTGGTTGGTTGCAGACAATTCTACTCTATAGAAGTTTGAAAAAAAATGGTATTGTTTCCAATGGAGTGATTGATTGGATATTTGTTGTTAAAATCAGTGTTTCCGCAATTGTTATGGCTGGAGTTCTAGTGTTTATTGTTTCAAATTTATCTGAGTGGCAAGTTTATTCTGCAAGTTGGAGAGCTTTTTATTTATTGATGTGTATTTCAATTGGTTTTGCGATTTATTTGCTCTGCTTGAAAGCTCAAAGAGTTAATTTTAAAAATTTGTTAGTTTATCAGAGTTGAATATTTTGAAATTTATTCGTTATCCGCAATTTTGTGACCTTAATAAACCATCGGCTGTAACGATTGGAAATTTTGATGGTATTCATCTGGGACATCAGTATTTAATCAGACAGATTGTCAAACGTGCGAAAAAAGATGGCTTGCAATCAATTGTTGTGACGATGTCACCATTAGCTTCTCAGTATTTTGCCGGAAAAGATAATGTTAAAATCATTACGCCATTCAAACAGAAATTTAAATTATTTAAGGATTTAAAAGCAAATGTCGGCTGTTTTTTGAATTTTAACGACAAATTGGCGCATTTGGAAGCTGAAGAATTTATCCAAGATGTTTTGATTGATGGGCTGAATGCCCAATATATTTTGATTGGTGATGACTTTCGGTTCGGAAAGAAAAGAAAAGGTGATTTTCAACTTTTAAAATCGTATTGTGAAGATAAAAACATTGTGGTTGATAATATTTCAAGTGTGAAAGTTGTTGGTCAAAGAGTGAGTAGTTCACTGGTGAGAGAAAAACTAAAACAAAGTGACTTTGTATCGGTTAAAGAATTTCTAGGAAGAGATTATTCAATCATCGGTAAAGTCAGCAAAGGGCAGCAACTCGGACGGGAATTAGGTTATCCAACCATCAATATCAAGCTAACCAATCAATCACCACCGGTCGAGGGAATATTTTGTGTGTCGGTAAAATTTGACAATGGAAGTCTTCATTACGGAGCTGCCAGTTTGGGTTATCGTCCGACGGTCAATGGTACTGGTAAAATTTTAGAGGTTCACTTGCTGGATTTTGATAAACAGGTATATGGTGAAATTGTTGAAGTTTTATTTCACCATAAATTGCGAAATGAAGTAAAATTCGGTAGCTTAGAAGAGTTAAAACAAAATATTGATGAAGATGTGCGTCAAACACGTCTTTTTTTTTCAAAAACAGATAAGTAAATTTTAAATGGAGCTGTTGCGTGAGCAATGACAATAGATACAAAGAAACTTTAAACCTTCCTCAAACCAGTTTTTCGATGAAAGCCAGTCTTTCGCATAAGGAACCGATTTGGTTGAAAAAGTGCGATGACGAAAAATTGTACGAAAAAATTCAGGAGCACACTCAAGGTCGCCCGCAATTTATTTTGCATGATGGACCTCCTTATGCCAATGGCTCATTACACACAGGACATGCTCTCAATAAAATTCTCAAGGATATTATTGTCAAATCAAAGTTAATGTCGGGATTGTCTTCTCCTTACGTCCCCGGATGGGATTGTCATGGGTTGCCTATTGAAATCCAAGTTGAAAAAAAACATGGAAAGGTGGGTCAAAAAATAGATGCTAAAACTTTTCGTCAGAAGTGTCGAGAGTATGCGGCTCAACAAGTTGAAATTCAAAAAACAGAGTTTAAACGTCTGGAAGTGATGGGTGACTGGAATAATCCTTATCAAACGAAAGATTTTAAATATGAAGCGGATATGGTTCGTGCTTTGGCAAAAATTGTAGAAAACGGACATGTTGAGAAAGGTGTTAAGCCGGTCAATTGGTGTTTTGACTGTGGTTCCGCTTTAGCAGAAGCAGAAATCGAGTATCAGGATAAAGTTTCTCCTGCAGTTGATGTCGCTTATGAAGCAGTTGATGCCGATAAAATTTTTAGTGCATTTGGCATTAAAAGTGATGGAACAAAAGTGGCAATTCCAATCTGGACAACCACTCCCTGGACATTGCCGGCTTCAATGGCTGTGACTATTCATGCAGATTTTGATTATTCACTGGTAAAAGGTCATAAGGATTATGACTTGATTATTGCAGCTGATTTACTGGATGAAATTTGTAAACGTTATGAAATTGATTCTCCAAAAGTTTTGGCAACGGTTAAAGGAGAGCAGTTGGAAAACATAGAACTTCAACATCCTTTTTATGAAAGAACGGTTCCGGTGATTCTTGGAGATCATGTGACAGTTGATGCCGGTACCGGTGCAGTACATACAGCTCCGGGTCATGGTATGGATGACTTTGTAGTTAGTAAAAAATACGGAATTGAAGTTTATAATCCTGTAGGTGGTGACGGAGTCTATTTGCCGAATACTGAAATTTTCGCAGGACAGCATATTTGGAAAGCCAATCAATCAGTCGTGCAGTTACTCGAGGAAAATGGTAAGCTGCTAGCATTCGAAAAACTCAATCACTCTTATCCACACTGTTGGAGACATAAAACTCCGACAGCATTCAGAACCACTCCTCAATGGTTTATCAGCATGGATAAAAAATCCTTGCGTCAAAAAGCCTTAGAAGAAATCCGCAATGTCCGATGGGTGCCCGGCTGGGGTGAGCAAAGAATCTATTCCATGATTGAAAACCGTCCGGAATGGTGTATTTCTCGTCAAAGAACTTGGGGAGTTCCGATAACATTATTCACTCATAAAGAAACCGGAGAGCTGCATCCTGATACACTCAATATCATGGAAAAAGTGGCAAAACTGATGGAAAAATCAGGAATTGATGCTTGGTTTGATACCGACGCTCATGATTTAATTGATGATGCGGATGATTACGATAAAACCATGGATGTTCTTGATGTCTGGTTTGATTCCGGAGTGAGTCACTTTGCTGTTTTATCAGCTCGTGATAATTTGTCTGAACCGGCTGATTTGTATTTGGAAGGTTCAGACCAGCACCGTGGTTGGTTTCACTCCTCACTATTAACCGGAGTGGCTATAAATGAGCATTCTCCATATAGACAAGTTCTCACTCATGGCTATGTTGTGGATAAAGATGGTCGTAAAATGTCTAAATCGTTGGGTAATTTTATTTCGCTCAAACAGATTGTCGATAATTATGGTGCAGATATTTTACGTTTATGGTGTGCTTCTTCCGACTATACCAAAGAAATTAGTATATCCGATGAAATTATGAAGCGAGTTTCGGATGGCTATCGTCGAATCAGAAATACAGCCCGATTTTTAATGGGAAATCTACATGGATTTGATGAAAAAACGGATATGTTAGAAGTGAATGAATTAACTCTTTTAGATCAATGGGCAGTCAATCAGGCTGTGCAACTTCAGAAAGAAGTGATACAAGATTATGAGAATTATCAGTTCCATCAAATTTATCAAAAGGTTCATCATTTCTGTTCGCAGGAAATGGGGGCGTTTTATCTGGATGTGTTAAAAGATCGACTTTATACCGCGAAATCGGACTCAAAAGCTCGAAAATCAGCTCAAACTGCCATGCATCATATTTTGCAGGCAATGATTCGCTGGATTACGCCAATTATTACTTACACTGCTGATGAAATCTGGACATTGTTGGGTCACGAGAAAAGCGTGTTATTTGAACAGTGGTATGAACTTCCTGAGGTGAAATCAAGTTCACAATGGGATGATAACAATTGGCAGTTGATTCAACAAATTAAAGATGCAAACTCTAAACTCTTAGAACAAATGCGAACTAAAAGTGAAATCGGTTCATCGTTGGATGCTTCGGTTAAAATTTACCTGAAAGATGAAATGATGAGCAAACTTTCATCCATCAATAAAGAGTTGAGATTTGTTTTAATCACATCAGCAGCTGAATTTTTGCCTGAAGCTGAAAAAGCCGATTCAGCTGTAGAGTGCAAACTGGAAACCGGAGTAGTATATATTCTTGCAGAGACGGCTAATGGTGAAAAATGTATTCGTTGTTGGCATAAACGTGAAGATGTCGGAAGCCATTCAGAACACCCTGAGCTTTGTGGACGCTGCATTGAAAATATCGAAGGTGATGGCGAGCAAAGATATTATGTCTGATAATCATTTACAGAAATCAGGTTTGTGGTGGCTTGGTCTGAGCGCGATTGTTTTTGCTCTGGATCAATGGACAAAATCAATTGCTACACAATCTTTAAAATTATACGAAGCTGTAGTTGTAAATGATTATTTCAACTGGACCTTGATGCACAATAAAGGCATGGCATTCAGTTTGTTAGCCAATCAATCCGGCTGGCAACGCTGGGCGATTGGATTGATAGCTATTGTGATTGTTTGTATCTTGTTGGTTTGGCTGAAAAAAAACAAGATAAGTCAGAAACTACTCAATCTTGGTTTGGTAATGGTCATAGGTGGTGCGTTAGGTAATATTTATGATCGAATGGTTTTAGGTTATGTGATTGATTTTATAGAAGTTCATTATAATGATTATTTCTGGCCGTCATTTAATGTCGCCGATACCGCAATCAGTCTTGGTGCATTCTTTTTAATTCTCGATTTAATAATCAATAAAGACGATGAAAGTCAATCTGGCAAATCCTAGAGGTTTCTGTGCCGGTGTGGATCGTGCCATAGAAATTGTTAATCGAGCCATCGAATTATTTGGTGCTCCAATCTATGTCAAACACGAAGTGGTGCATAATCGTTTTGTAGTGAATAATCTTAAAGCGAAAGGGGCGATATTTGTTGAAGAATTAGACGAGATACCGGATGACAATATCGTGATATTTTCGGCTCATGGTGTTTCACAGCAAGTTCGTAGAACTGCGAAAAGACGTGGATTGCAGGTTTTTGATGCGACCTGCCCATTAGTAACGAAAGTCCACATGGAAGTTATACGCTATTGTAAAAATGGTTTCAATTTAATTCTCATCGGTCATGAAGGTCATCCGGAAGTGGAAGGAACAGTCGGACAATGGAACAAGGATTTAAGTTCAGGGGATGTTTTTATTGTGGAATCGGTTGAAGATGTCGAAAACTTGAAGCTCGATGAAACTCAAAAACTTGCCTATGTTTCTCAAACCACACTTTCACTAGATGATACGGCTGATGTTATTTTTGCCTTAAAAAACCGTTTTCCGCATATCCAAGGACCGAAACACGATGATATTTGCTATGCAACGCAAAACCGTCAGTTAGCAGTTAAAGAGTTAGCCAATGATTGTGATTTAGTTTTGGTTGTTGGTAGTGTCAACAGTTCAAACTCTAATCGTTTGCATGAACTGGCTGAAAGACAAGGAGTTAAAGCCTACTTAATTGATGATGCGCAATGCATAGATAAATCCTGGCTTGAAGGCGTTGAAACTATCGGTATTACCGCAGGAGCCTCAGCTCCTGAGAAACTGGTACAAGATGTGGTGGCTTTTTTAGTCAACAATAGCGAGAAAATAGTTATCAATGAACTACACGGTGAACCCGAAAACATGGAGTTTGCTTTACCAAAAGGGCTGAGATTAGATATTAAGAGCCATTAATTACCGCTCATCTGTTGTTATCGACCATTCGTCAATTCTCTTTGATTTCCAAATTGTTATTTACTTTTTGATATGCATAATCAAGAATATGTTTGTGTAACAAACTTATTTAAATATTATGAAATACAAATCAAATCATTCGTATCGGTATTGTAGAAAAAGATTTATCAGTAGCAAGAATAAAGGTTTTACTTTGTTTGAAATGGCGATTGCTCTTCTTATCGTCGGTATCTTATTGTCTTATGCAATTCCATCATATAGAGAATTTGGTTTGAGGCAAAAAGTTACTAATGAGGCTAATGAGTTGCTAGGCGACTTGATGTATGCCCGCGTGACAGCTGTCAAGGAAGGACAAAGTGTTTCAGTTGTGTCAACGAATGGAAACGATTGGTCGGATGGGTGGACAATAACTTTAATGGCAAATAATTTAGTATTGAGGCAGAAACAGTCTATAAGTAGATCTATTAATGTCGCAGGAGTCGGAGACTCTGTCGTGTTCAGTAGTTTAGGTTCCGCTTCAACGACAAATAATATAGTGGTATCTCATGCAGATGTTACTCAATCTGTGGCCTTAAATGTTGCTGCATCTGGAATGGTGGTTTCCCGTGAACTTTAATATGTATAATAGAAAAAGACAAAAAGGCTTTACATTGATTGAAGCTATGATTGCAGTAGTTGTGTTTTCATTTGGATTGCTGGGTGTGGCAGGAGTGATGACGGTTTCTATAAAGAACAATCATAATGGTTATATGCGTTCTCAAGCAGCATTTCTATCAACGTCTATGTTGGATATGATGAGACGCAACCAAATTCCTTTATGGTCAGATGGTTACAATGGAACGTATTCCGGCTATGAGAATATAACTTCTGATTGCAACTCGGTAGCTAATAAATGCGGACCTAATCAACTGGCTCAAAGAGATGTTAAGCAATGGTCGAATATGATTACTCAGCTTTTGCCAAACTCTTCTGGAACAATAAATTGTGCATCAACCGGAGCTCCGATATCTGCGATACCAGTTATGATACCCGACCCGGCAGAACCTTTACAACCCACTGAGCCAGGTTATCCTTCATTGCCCTTGATACCTTGTTATAATTGTGCAATTGAACCATTCAACGGATATTGTACGATTTCAGTTTCTTGGACTGAGTCCAATGAGAGATCTGCGAGTTCAATTCAAACTTATACATTGGTGGGTAAACCATGAGATTAACTAAATATCAAAGTAAAGGATTCTCAATCGTAGAGTTAATGATTGCGTTGACCGTTGGTCTCATTCTTATGGCGGGGTTGGTTACCGTATTTGATACAGTTTCGAATATGAATCGTATGCAAAATGGATTGGCTAGGTTGCAAGAGAATGGCAGGTTTGCAGTTACCTCTATAAAACAAAATCTTGAACAAGCAGGATATCAATATTGTATTGGTTCGTCCTTGAATGATACAAAAATTAATGACCCGGTTTATCCTCAACCATGGGTGGTTTATACATCAAGTTTGTCACCCGGTATGCCAACGCGATCTGATGTAAGTCAATCACCGGCACCCACTTCATTGACACCTTATTTAGTGGATACCGCATATTTTGTGCATGGGCATGAATGTGATGTTGCAGGTTGTAACCCAGCTTTGAACTCTTTGGGATCAAATACGTCTTTTGCGATTCCTGATATTGGAACCGGAGATGGAGACAGAATAGCAGATACTGATGTGCTTACGTTTCGTTATATTTCCGGCGAGGGACTTCCAGTAGAAAGAGTGAACACAAACTCTTCAACAGGTATTGTTACCATAACCTTCCCAAATGGAACTGTTATACCCTCAAATACAACTGCGACACCGAGAGTTGTTATTCCCAATTGTAAGGGTGCAGCAGCCGTTTTGGATGTTGTCAGCTATAATACTTCAGCAAATCCTCCAACAGCATCTGCACTGATACCTGCTGATCCAAATCGTGTAATTAACATCAATACCGATAGTTTGCCCAGGTTGTTTAATCTAAATGCTTCAACAAGCACTATCAGCTATTATGTTGCAAACGATGTGTTGGATGGAAGGGATATTCCAACATTGTATTCTGTTGAGAATGGTGTTGCAAATCCAATTGTACAGGGAGTTGATCGGTTCGATGTATTGTATGGGGTGAGAACGAGAGATGGTTCTGTTTTGGTTCTTGATGCAAATGGAGTTCAAAGTATGCCAACATCACAATGTGTTCCAACTAACAGAGTTGTAGGTATTGATTTAATAAATACAGCAGGCTGTGGTTGGCGTTCGGTAGTATCAATTGAAGTTCATCTATTGCTAAATACCATATATGATAGTAGTCGTAGTGCAACTGAGCAGTATGTTTATAGCATTGAAGGCACAGGGTTGCAAACCCCTCAACGTCTACTTCGGAGATTAATCACTACAGAATGCATCGTAGAGAATTTGTAACAACGGTTACGCTTAAGAATTATTAGATTATTATGAAAAATATAAACTTAAAAACAAGACAAAGTGGTGTTGCCTTAGTTGTAGGAATGATACTTCTACTCATTATTGCAATTATTGGAATTACTTCGATGAAGTCAGCTTTGTTGCAGGAAAAGATGGCAGCAGGCTTGAAGAATAGAGAGTTGGCTGATGCTGCGGCATTGAGTCAGTTGGTTGAGGCTGAAAAGTATATATACACGTTATATCAAACTTCAAATGCAGTTGATATCGGTGCAGGGAGTCTGTATATGGTTGCTCCTAGAACTGAATTTTCTGAACAATTTAGAACAACACGAAATTTGGATCCAACTGCGAGTATAGTTGGATTTAGTGGTATTAATGGCGAAAGTATAAACGACAAATTTGGAAATATTTTAGCTGAAGAACCACAATTTATTATTGAAGCGATTGATGATGTTGCGAATGAGGCTACCGGTACAACTCCTTACGGTACAACTGAAGGAGAGGCTGATGGAAATGCGGCTGGTGATGCATCAGGTGGAGGTTCCGGTCAAGAATCAAAACTTTTAACATATAGAATTATTAGTAAGGCTACCGATACAACCGGTCATATTTTTCAGCTTTTGAATCTGTTATGACGGTTAAAACAAGGTAAGGAGATTAAGATGAAAATCACGAAATCAAATATAAAAATCTGCTTGTTAGTAATAACTTTAGTATTATTAACTTTGCCGGCTCATTCGGCACCGTTGGAATTGACACATGAGCCTTTATTTTTGAATCAAAAAGTGCCACCGGCACTGGCTGTTACTTTTGATGATTCCGGTAGTATGTCATGGTCATATATGCCTGACTCTAGAAGTTTTTCAAAAGTAAGCATAGTTATGCTTCTCCTGATTATAATATGATTTATTATAATCCAAATATTAGATACAGGCCACCTGTCAAAGCGGATGGAACATCTATGCCTAACTCTGTTTTTAATAATGCTATGCGTGATGGTTATGCACCCAATGGGATGATTTCGAAAGTAGACTTGAGAAATTCTTATAGACCATTTTATAACTACTATCCTTATTATGCCAGCAATAATTATTCAATAAGCTATTCATCAGCTGGTCGATCCAGTACTTATAATAGAGCTTATTATTATAAATGGGTTGGTCCATCAGATGCCAGTCTTACTGATATGAGAAATGAGGACTCAAACTATCAGTTGGTTGAAATAAACGGTACTGCTGAAGAGCAAAATTTCGCAAACTGGTACTCTTATTATAATACTCGATCTAAATTAGCTAAGGCAGCTGTTAGTTTCGCGTTTGTTAACTTTGGTCCAGATTTTAAAATTGATTGGCAACAGTTGAATAACAATAAGTTTAACAGTAGTACGCCTCGCATGAAAACATTTGATGGTAATCACAGAGTGGATTTTTATGACTGGCTGTTTCATGTTCCTGGTTCTGGAAATACTCCATTGAGGCGAGCGACAAAGTATGCCGGAGAATTGTTTAGTGATAGTTATGGTGGTCAGAGTGTTTATTATGATGCCAACTATGGTGGAGAATTAACATGTCAACAAAACTTCCATATAGCAATTTCTGATGGCTCATGGAATTCTTATGAAGGGGTATCTGGGAATTATGATGATGGTTCGATTCAGGTTCCAGCCGAAGAAATAGGAGTACCTTACACTACGACTATTGCTAATAATTACTTATACAAAGACAATAATTCAAGCACCTTGGCTGATACAGCATTCTATTACTGGATTAAAGATTTAAAACCTGGGCTGGAAAATCATGTCCCTAGATTTATTGATGATTATACTGATAAGTATGGAAATAACGTTATAGTTTCTACCGGAGACAACTGGTGGGAAGAGGAGGAGCTGTTTTGGAATCCTCAAAATGATCCGGCAAATTGGCAACATATGGTAAACTTTAATATTGGTTTGGGAATTGAGGGTAGCTTTAATAGAGATACTGACTTATTAGGTATAAAATCGGGAGCTTTAAATTGGCCTAAAACCTATAATGATACATGTTTTAAGAGAGATTTGGCTGGGAATGAGGTATTTACAAGTTGTGCTAATCATGTTTGTTATGATGGGTTAGATACAAGTACTGCAGATATTGTTGATTGTGCAGGTGAAGAATTTCCTGTGGGAGATATTCAGCTATGTGTTAACACAAACTATAATACCCCTTTTAACTGTGAAGATCGAATCGTCAGAAGGGTAAATGAATCTCAAGCCCGTGTTGATGATGTATGGCACGCATCTCTTAATAGTAGGGGAGATTATTTTAGTGCAAGAAACCCTCAAGAATTATCTGAGGCACTTTACAAGGTTGTAGCAAACATTATTAAGAGAAAGGGACGAGCGAGTGCCGGTAGTGTATCTTCAAACATTATATCAAATGAGTCTTTAGCTTATAAGACCGGCTATGATACATCTGATTGGACTGGTTTTGTCATCGCTAACGAAATTAATGAAGATGGAACATTAGGAGATGTTAAGTGGGATGCTGCTTGCAAGTTGACCGGGGGAGAATGTCCTTCTATTCCGGGAAACCCAACTGTAACTCAGACAAGGGATCATGCATCAAGAAAAATTTTTACTTATGATAGGGAATCAAAGACTACACATCCTTTTCATACGGTGAATATGTCAACTAATGAAATAGATGCTATTTTAGATTCTGATTTTATGAGAGCACAAGAACCTCCTGTTACAGATAAGGAAGCTGCAGCGGACGGTATTATTCACTATGTCAGAGGAGATCGGTTGTATGAGCAACAAAATGGTGGTGAATATAGAAACAGACGTAATTTATTAGGAGATGTTATTAACTCTTCAGCGAAAATTATCCGTGGACCTGCTGAACCATATAATGATCAGTTTTGGTCTGCAGGGACTCCTGAGAGAAATGCTGCAGATGCGGGAAATGGTTATGTTAAATTTAAAGCAGATAATCAAAGTAGAAATAACGTTATATTAGTTGGAGCTAATGATGGTATGCTTCACGCATTTGATGCAGGGATTAATTCAAATAATGGAGGCGATGAACTTTGGGCTTATATACCTTCTGAATCACTTGATGGCATATCAGAATATGCAAATCCAAACTATAAACATACATCTTACGTCGATGCAGCTCCGTTTGTAAAAGATGTCTTTATCAATGGACAATGGAAAACAGTAGCCCTAGGAGGAATGAGACACGGTGGTAAACTGTTTTATGCACTAGATTTAGGTGAAAACCCTGAGGATGAACCAACTGTGTTATGGGAGTTTACAGATCAGGATGATAATGATTTAGGGTTTACTTATTCAGGTGGCATAGTGGGACGTATTGCTTACCCTAGTAGTAGTACCACTGTTGAAAGCAAATGGGTCGCATTTTTACCAAATGGGTATAACAGTAATAGTCATGAGTCTGCAATGTTTGTAGTTGACTTAGAAACAGGGTATGTTTTGCACAAATGGGAAACTGGGCTTGGCGACATTAATAACCCAAATGGTATGAGTTCTCCTGTTGCGGCGGATTATGTTGTTTATGACGAAACAGATACAACCAATACATTCTATGGGTCAGATCAAGGTATTGACTTTGTGTATGCAGGAGATCTGCACGGAAATGTTTATAAGTTTAATGTGAAAGATATATTTACCGGTAGTAATACAATGGAGATTTTATATAACGGCTCTCCTGACCGACCAATAACGTCTGCTCCGAGGATTTTTACACCGAGTGATGGTAGTGAAAATGTGATTGTTACATTTGGTACAGGTAAATATCTCGAATTGCCAGACAGAGGTGTTGCAGGCCTTCCCAAACAATATATGTTTGGATTAAAAGATTCTAAATTACCAATTACAACCCCTTATACGATTAACGACTCAAGAATAGTAGAGCAAACTATTAGTGAGAGCGCTGGTTATCGGGAAGTTTCAGACAACAATGTTGGCGTTGCAAATAGCTGGAAAATAAAACTGCCAGAAGATGGTGAGAGAATTGTGAATAGTTTTGGAAGGAATAATCAGTCTAAAATTTTAATTGCAGCATCTATTATTCCGAATGGAGATAATCCATGTTTACCTGGAGGAAAAAGTTGGATTATGATTTTGGATGCTAGAACAGGGTCAACTCCGGTATCAGGGCGTTTACTTAATAATGGTAATAGCGATGGAATACTGATAGCTGACATAGTAGTTGGAAATCCTGAAGTTCTGACTACACCCGGTGGAAATCAGTCATTCTTAATAATTGACGGTATAGATGATGATAATGCAATTCCACCTATTGTTTTGAACTCCGGTGAGAAATGGCGTAGAAGAAGCTGGCATAGAATTAATTTTTACTAGAGAGGTAAAGAAATGTTTATTAAAGAAGCAATACTATTGCTGTTAGTTTGTTCGGTCTCAATGGCACAAACTGATGGTTTTTATAGAACTGATAATTTCACCGCATGGAAAGTGGTAAAAGCAAATAAAAAGGAACAGTACCTTGAGCTTGTATCTGTAGATGACTTGGAACCTCGTTTTTTTAGCCCGATTTGTATGAAGGATAATAGGATGATTTTCAAATATGAATTATTAGGACATGATGATTCCTTTTACGATAAGGATGCCAAAGTTAAAGATATTGATTTCTTAAACAGGAGTATATACTCAAACGTAGTGTTTGCATTAAAAATTGATATCGAAGAGGGTAACGATTTTAATGGAAACCCTGAGGAAGAGTATAATAGAATTTGTAAAGAGAATAATTCACAAAGATTTACTACGGAATACCGTTCAAAACGAGGCATGGCATACCATGGAGTAATTAAATATGTAGGTGATTCCTCTATCCAACCTCAATATTAAGATAGTGCAAAATATGAAAAAGCATAATAAAGGTTTTACTTTGATTGAGTTAATGATTGTCGTTGTTATCATAGGTTTAATTATGGCTTATGCTATACCATCATATCAAAGACAGGTTATTGTCTCGAAACGTACAGAAGCACAGAATGCCATTATGCAGATCGCTGCTGCCGAAGAAAAACATAATGGTGTATGCAATGTATATACGACGACAATTGCCGGCTCAGGAAATGATTGTAATAGCTTGGGGCTGGGAGGGGCGCAGTTTATGACCTCCACTAATTATACATTCAGTGTTGCTGTGGATGCCGCTGTCGGATATACCATTAGTGGAGTGGCTAGAGCCGGTAGTACTCAGGTCAATGATAATTTTGGTGTGAACTGTACAACATTGCAACTCAATGCACTAGGACAAAAATTACCATTAGACTGCTGGCAATAAAGCTGGACATTATAAACTGAAAATTTTTATCTCCTCGCTCTAAGAGTGTGGTTTTAATTTTTTGATTCTGCACTCTTTTTTTCTTAGTTATCGACCTGAGTTTTTAAGCAACCTTTGCTTATCTCGTCCCCAGTCACGGTCTTTTTCAGTCATGCGTTTGTCGTGAACATTTTTACCTTTAGCTAATGAAATCTGCACTTTAATCTTTCCTGATTTCCAGTAAAGTTTGCGAGGAACAATCGTCAATCCTTTTTGTTCAACCGCTCCAATCAAACGAGCAATTTCCTTTTTGTGCAATAAAAGTTTTCTGGCACGCATGGGTTCTGCAACAATATGGGTTGAAGTGCTGGATAAAGGAGTGATTAGAGTTCCAACCAATTGTGCTTCATGATTGCGGATAAAGACATAAGACTCATTAAATTGAACCTTTCCCTGACGCAAACTTTTGACTTCCCAGCCTTGAAGTGAAATTCCGGCTTCTAAATCTTCCAGAAAAGTATATTCAAAACCGGCTTTTTTATTGACGGCGATGACATTGGACGGTGTTTGTTTTTTTTTCTTTCCCATGAGGAGAATTCTACAAAAATAACTAATAAATTGCACATCTATTGTGTAGAATAAAACACTTTCATCAAGCAGTTATCCTGCAAAATGCACACAGTAAACCGACAAGCAATCGTTCGACACAATGCTGAAAAAATGTTTCATCTGGTCAATGATATAATGTCCTATCCGCAATTTCTCAAGTGGTGCCATGACTCGCACTTGTTGGAGCATTCAGAAAATCATATGCTTGCCGGTATGACGGTGAGTCTTGCAGGGATTAAACAAAACTTCACCACACAGAATATTTTTTCTCGTGATGGTGACAATTTGAGGATTGATTTGAGTTTGTATAAAGGTCCGTTTGATAAACTTTCGGGCTATTGGTTTTTTACCCATTTGAATGATGAAGCCAGCAAAATTGAACTGCACATGGACTTTCATTTCAAATCCGGGTTTTTAAATTCGGCTTTTAAACGAGCCTTTGGTAAAATTGCACAACAACTCGTTTCAGACTTCGTAAATCAGGCAAATAAGGTGTATCTATGATCAATGTTGAGGTTGCTTATGCACTTCCAGAGAAACAGGAAATTGTTAAACTGCAAGTAAACAAGAAAACAACAATCGAACAAGCGATTAAGCAATCAGGGTTGCTTGAGGTGTATTCTGATATTGACTTGTTCTCTGAAGATTCTACAAATAAGGTTGGAATTTTCAGTCAAATTAAATCGCTGGATCAAATCGTTAATGACGGAGATCGTATTGAAATTTATCGTCCTTTAATCGCAGATCCGAAAGAAGTCAGAAAAAAACGAGCCGAACAACAAAGAGAACAAGGAATTGTAAAGTAACTTAAGATGCTGAAATTAATTCAGCATTAGGTTAGAATTCTATTAGAGCACCTTCACAAAAGAGTTTTTCAACAACTTCAAGGTCTATTTTATTCAGTTTGGATACCATTTCAGAAGAAATAGTTTGTTCATTACAAATCAGTTTAGCAAAATTTAAACTGCAATCAAATTCTATTCCATTAACGAATAATATTGCATTATCACCTTGAGCGAAATAGCAAGTTTTGCTGAATGGTGATGTTTTTAAATCCAATCGTTGGTTGAACTCTTCCTGTTCTTTGTATTCATTGAATTCATAAAAAAGACTTCTGTATTCGGTAAGGTATTTTCCAAACCAAGAGATTAAATTCATGTTTTCAAAAGATAAATTGTCCAATAGGATATTTTTCACAGCTGATAAATCGTCTTGAGTTATTTCCCCTTTTAAAGGTTGAGACTGAAATTGAGGCTCAACAAAACGATTATTATCTGACAAAGTTTGAGCCAAACTATCAACAAAGGAAACACTTAGTTCAGATGCTGATGGAGTTCTCATGCCGATGGAACAGGTTACACAATCATCTGAGCTGATGATTCCATAATGAGCGTATTCCGGTGGTAAATACAAAATATCTCCCGGGTTGAGATTGTATTCGGTGTCGTATTGAAAGTCGGACATAAGTTTCAGTGCTTGGTCAGGAAGTAAATCCGGATTTAGAATTTTGCTGTTTGAAAACTTCCAAAGTCTTTGTCCTTCAACCTGTAACAAAAACACATCATAATGATCGGTATGTGGTCCGACAGTTCCGCCAACAGAACCACAACTCAGCATAATGTCATCGAATATCCAGTTGCGGATAAAATCAAAATGTTGCAGAATTTTCCGGCTCAGTGGATGCCATTTGTCGATGTCGGAAACTAAAAGATTCCAGGTTTCATCCTCAAGTTCATTAAAGTCTTCATGCGAGAAAGGACCATATTCAACATCATAATTTGTTTCTGAGTTTTTGAATACAATTCTCGATTGAATATCATCATCACAACTCAGTTTAATCAGTTGTTGTTTGTCAGGAAAGCAGGAAACAAAATCACCAATATCAACTGCATTTTTAATCAATAAGGGCTTTTGATGCCAATAATCGCGTAGGAATTCTTCCTTGCTGACTGAGCAATCTCTAAATAAGTTCAGTTTGTTCAATGGCGTAACCCAAATATGTTGCAGGAGTGAGTTTTAACAATTCGTCTTTGGCTTCATCGGGAAGTGTCAATCCGGTAATAAATGCGTGAATGCTTTGTTGATTGACCTTTGTTCCACGAGTCAACTCTTTGAGTTTTTCATAAGCATTTTCAACTCCATAGCGACGCATCACTGTTTGAATTGGTTCTGCCAAAAGTTCCCAATTGTTATCTAAATCAGCTAACATGGCATCTGGATTGAGTTCCAGTTTACTCAGACCTTTGCTGAGCGAAGACCATGCAATCATGCAATGTCCAATGGCTGTTCCGATGGAACGAAGAACAGTTGAGTCTGTTAAGTCACGTTGAAAGCGCGAAATCGGTAATTTTTCAGCCAAATGTTGCATCAAAGCATTTGCCAATCCGAGGTTGCCTTCCGCATTTTCAAAATCAATCGGATTTACTTTATGCGGCATGGTTGATGAACCAACTTCGCCTTTGATGACTTTTTGTTTGAAATAATTGATTGAAATATATCCCCAAATATCTCTGCATAAATCAATCAATATCACATTGATACGAATCAGTGCGTGAAAATATTCAGCTATATAATCATGTGGTTCAATTTGTGTGGTGTACGGGTTGAAGCTCAGATGTAACTCTTCCACAAACTCCTGAGCCAACTTCATCCAATCCACATCAGGATAGGCTACACGATGAGCATTATAATTGCCAACGGCACCATTGATTTTTCCAAAAATATCAATGTTTTCCAATTGCAACAATTGTCTTTGCAAACGATAAACAACATTCGCCAACTCTTTACCCATAGTGGTTGGAGTTGCCGGTTGTCCATGAGTTCGTGACATCATTGGCTGTTGCGCATATTGCTGGGACATTGTTGATAAATCATCAGTCACTTGATAAAGCGTTGGTAATATCAACATGTCACGACCTTGAGATAGCATCAAAGCGTATGATAAATTATTAATATCCTCGGATGTGCAGGCAAAATGCGTGAATTCTGACGATTCTGCCAATTGACTGTTTTTAGCTAATTCTTCCTTGATGTAGTATTCAACCGCTTTGACATCGTGGTTGGTAATGCTTTCAATGGCTTTGACTCTTTCCGCCTGAGTTTCATCGAAGTGATCGTGAATGCTCAATAGCCAGTCAATATCATCGTTTGAAAATTCTTTTAATTCGGTGATATTTTCTTCATGCGATAGTTTGATTAACCATCTTAATTCAACGAAAAGTCTGTTTTTTATGAGTCCGTATTCGCTGAAAATTTCCTGAAGATTTTCAGTTTTGCTCTGATAGCGACCGTCAACCGGCGTCACTGCGGTGATTGTTGATTTAGCCATGATTTTATTTTTTTTCAGAAGTCGCAATTATACTTTAATTGCGCTGATTTTTGGAACATTATTCAAACTCCAGTGTTGAATCGCATGGTTCCAGAATTGTTCCAGCGTCTTTGGTTTTTCGATAAAAGGTTGCTGCTTTAAGTGATTATGGACAAACAACAATGTTTCAATAGGGTTTTCATTTTCAATGGTTTGAGCAAATGTTTGTTTGCTGAGTTTTTGTCCTTGGTTATTTACAAAAACAGGGATGTGAGAGTATTGAAGTTGAGGAAATCCTAATAATTCATTCAAATAAATTTGCCACGGTGTTGAGTCGAGTAAATCAATTCCACGAACAACATGTGTGACACCTTGATAAAAATCATCAACCACCACGGCGAGTTGATAAGAATAGAATCCTTCTTTGCGTTTTAGCACAACATCACCACAATCATTGAGTAAATGTTTGCAAATTTGTCCCTGAATCATATCTTCAAAACAAATGATTTCATCAGTTGCCTTTAGCTTGACACTAAATTCAATTTCAGGTTGTTTGGATTGAAACCGGCAGGGATGTTCTAATATTTCAACTCCTTTAAGTTCGGTTCTGGAACAGGAACAATTGTACACAGCAAATTTTTTTTCGAGGATTTCGAGTGCTTCTTGATAAGCACTCTGTCTATCATTTTGGCTCTGGAAAATGATGTTTTCGTCAAATTGAAAACCATACTTCTTTAAAGTTTTTATAATTGATAAACTGGCACCGGGTTGTTCGCGAGGCGGGTCTAAATCTTCAATTCTGACTAACCATTGTCCGTTGTTATGCATGGCGTCACAATAGCTCGCATAAGCCGCCATAATTGAACCTAAATGTAATGGACCGGTTGGTGAAGGAGCAAATCGTCCGATATATTCCGATGATTTGTCGGAACGAGGAATCATTAATTGTTTAAGATTCTTGAGTCATCACTTCGGAAGCCGGAGCGATGAAATTACCTTGAACAAAGTTAGTAGAATATTTCCACAAAATACTCATTGTTGCTGCATCTTGTACAAATTCGCAAATAACCAACTTGCTTTGTGCGTGAGCTAAATCAATGATTTCTTTGACTTTCTTCTGATTTTCATCATTGGATGCAAATTCGCTCATAAATGCTGAATCAATCTTGATGTAGTCCGTTGGATAGTGCTTGAGTAAAGTGAATGAATTTAATCCGGAACCGAATTTCTCAATGGCAAATTTGCAGTTAAGAGCACGAATGGCTTGAATCACCGGTTTCACAGTTTTAGAGTGAGTAATCAACTCACTTTCAGGTGTTTCAAAAATAATACGGCTTCCCGGAATTCCAGCAAGTTTTAATTCTTGAGCTAACCATTTAGGGAAAGAAGAATTCGATAATGTATCAGTGGACATTTTAACGAATAACGCCACTTTTTTACTGGATTCTTTGATAGACTTAATGGCATTGCGAATCACTTTTCGGTCGATATCTAGTATGAGTCCGTATTTTTTGGCGACAGGAATGAAGTCAGCGGGCATAATGATTTTATCATCGTCTTTTAATCGAACCAAAGCTTCATAGTGCTCTGTTTCTTCGCCTTGAAGGCTAATCACGGGTTGGTAATGCAATACGAATTTGTCTCCATGAACACCGTCAGTGATTAAATCAATCCACTTTTGGTTAGCTGTGCGAGCTTTTTTCTCTTCTTCAGCCGGATCGAATATTGCAACCTGAGCCCCACCATTTTCTCTAGCAACATCAATTTCCTGATGCAGAACTTTCATAATCTCAGAACCGGATTCTGTCTTTTCGATGATCTGTGTCACACCGATACTAATTGTACAAGCCAGTGTTCTTTCACCGGCACTGAACAAATGATCATTTATTTTTGAAACCAGATGCTTGGATATTTGCTCCGCTTCCTCGATTTGTCGATCCATAACTACTATGAAGACCGAATCGTCATAACGATAATAGCTGAATTTTTCTCCAACGACTTCTTTAATAAACGGCGCCATATCTGACATCAATAAATCCAAATTACCTTTGCCAAGTTCTTTTTCCAGATTCTTATCATCATCAATTTGAATAAACAATACTGAGTAGCCTTTGGACTTTCCGGAGCGAACACTATTTATTTTGGCAACAATGTCTTTGGTGAAGTAGTTTCGATTGAAGAAACCAGTGAGTAAATCTTTATTTTTGATATTTTGAAGTTCAAGTTCAGCTTCCTTATTAACTTTTGGAGGTCTCACTAGAAACTGTACACAAGGTTCACCATCAACTGTTGCCTTGTTGAGACTGACGACTGCTTTTAGTTCATCGCCTTTTTCGGTTTTTAAAACCATATTGATATCGCCGTCAGGAATTTTATCCGCAGCAATATCTTTTAATAGTTTCTTAGCATTGGCAACTTCGTCTTTGCCAACCAAATTTAAAAATGGTGTGACTTCGAGTTCCTCTGCATCTTCGTATTTGAAAAATTCCAGATAAGCATTATTGGCATAAACATGCATTCCATCATGAATATAAGCGATTGCATCTTTTGAACTGTCTAAAAGCGATGCGCAACGTCTCTCTGCATCATTCAGCTCGGCCTCAACTCGTCTCAGTTGCCGTCTTTTATTCAGGCTGTTAAATACATTAGTCACTTCTTTACAGAGTTGCTCAGGAATACTGTCAGTGCAGAAATATTTCATTCCGGCTTCATAGGCTTCGGAAATTGTATCGTTGTTGAGATTATCCAATAAAGCGATTAAAGGGATATCCTTTCCGACTTTTTTGACACAAGCATGAACGGTATCCATTGGCAGTTCGGTTTGCATGGACTGAATTAGGATAATGTCGATTTTTTTGGTGGAAAGCAACTCAAGTAACGAGTCTTCATCAATGCAACGGCTAGGGCGAACCGGAATTTGGGCGTTTCTGAGAATAGATAAAATTCGTTCGGCTTCTTCTTCCAATTTATGGACAATCAATAATCGAATGGTTTTATCTTGTGCCAACTGTTATCTCAGAAATATTTAAAGTAGGAATTTTATCAGAATTTTGAGGTTATGTGCATTAAATTATTGGAGTTTTATTCGATTTGCCGGCGATTTCCTGAACTAATTTGGGGACTAAATAGCCGGGTAATTGACTCATCATTTCTTTATAAATCAATTTAGCGTGATTATCTGATACTTGAAAATGGCTTGCACCGGAGACCTTGTCCAGTTGATGCAAATAATACGGTAGAACGCCTAAATCAAACAATTTATGCGAAAGTTCGCAAAGTGTTTCGGCATTGTCATTGATTTTTTTGAGTAGAACACTTTGATTGAGTAGGTGAGTATTTGTGTTTTTAATTCTTGAGAAAACTTCTCTGTGGCTTTCAGTCAGTTCGTTGGGGTGGTTTGAATGAATAACAATCACTTTATTTAATTCAATTTCATTCAACCAATTGAGAAAGTTGGTTGTGATTCTTTCCGGTGAAACTACCGGCATGCGAGTATGAATTCGTAAGGTTTTAATGTGTTTAAGATTGACTAATTGTTCGGTGAATTTCTGCAATACGGATGTAGAAAGCATCAACGGATCGCCACCACTGAGAATCACCTCATGGAGACTGGTTTCAGCAGAAATGTATTCGATAGCGTGCTTCCAGTTTTTTGCGCTGGCATTATTTTCAGTGTAAGGAAAATTTCTTCTAAAACAATAGCGGCAATTAATCGCACAAGCACCGGTTGCAATCAACAAAACACGTCCGTGATATTTATGAATCACTCCTTTAGTTTTGCGTGATTTTAAGTCTCCGACAGGGTCACTTTTGTAGTTTTCATCCTTTTGTGACTCCAGTTTATGCGGTAAGATTTGTAAGAGCAAAGGATCATTTTTATCGGCAAAGTTAATACTTTGTAAATAACTATGGGGAACTTGCAAACTAAACAATTTCTCACTCTCCTCGGCATAGTTTTCCAACTTAAATAGTTCGTTACTATCAAGTTGATTTCTGCATTGATGGCGCCAATTGCTATTGTTCATTCACGAAAGAATCAAAAAAGTGCTAGTATACAGGATTTAGGGTCATAACTGCATTGATAATCTTTATCTCAAGGTCGTCTGTATGGTATTATTCGCCGCAAATTTTATATTCGGAGCAAATATGGCAGTTTTAGGTATTAATGATTTCAAAACAGGGTTAAAAATTCTTATCAATGATGAGCCCTGGAACATCACTGAAGTTGATATGGTGAAGCCCGGTAAAGGACAAGCATTCACTCGTATTAAAGCTAAACACCTGCGTACGGGAAGAGTCGTTGAGAAAACCATTAAGTCAACAGATAAAGTGGAATCAGCCGAAGTTATGGAAACTGATTATCAGTATTTGTACACAGACGGCGAGTATTTTTATTTCATGCACCCTGAAACTTTTGAGCAAATTGAAGCGGATAAAAATGCCGTTGGCGATAACGATAAATGGTTAGTTGAAGAGTCACTTTGCACAATCACACTTTGGAATAACTCTCCTTATGTTGTCGTTCCGCCAAATTTTGTTGAGATGAAAATTGTTGAAACCGATCCCGGTTTGCGTGGTGATACTTCCGGCGGTGGTGGAAAACCTGCAAAACTGGAATACGGTGCAGTAGTCAATATTCCTTTGTTTGTTCAGGAAGGCGAAATCATTAAAGTTGATACTCGTAGTGGCGAATACGTTTCTCGTGTTAAAGAATAATCACTATCACTTTTAAAATAATGCCTCGAAATTGGGAATCCAAATGCTCGTTGCCAGTGCTAAAGCAACGGGCATTTTTAATGCGTCAAATTCGTGAATTTTTCCACGAAAAAAATGTATTGGAGGTTGAAACGCCCATTCTTTCATCAGCAGGAAACACTGAAATTAATATCGAGAGTTTTACCTCTGAATCTATCAATCAGGATTTTCCTAGAAGCTATCTGCGCACTTCTCCTGAATTTCCGTTAAAACGCTTGCTTTGCTCTGGCTCGGGAGATATTTTCGAGTTGGGGAAAGTTTTTCGTAAAGGCGAAACCAGCAAAACTCACAATGTTGAATTTACAATGCTGGAATGGTATCGGCTTGGGTTTAACTATTTGCAGTTGATTGAAGAAGTGAACGAATTGCTGATTTCTTTGATGCAAGATTTTGGTTTGTCAGAACCTCAAATTCAAAATTTGACGTTTAATCAATGTTTTGAAGATTATTTAGAGATTAACTTATCTGAAACCTCTACCACACAGCTCAATCAAATTTGTCAGCAGCATAATTATGATGGCAGTGAATTGAACCGGGATGAAGCTCTGGATTTTCTATTTTCAATGCAAATTCAACCTCGGTTTCCCAGAGGAAAGATTATCAATGTCACGCAGTTTCCTGCATCCCAGGCGGCTTTGTCGATGATAAACCCTGAAGACAATAGCACATCACTGCGCTTTGAGACTTATTTCAATGGTTACGAGTTGGCAAACGGTTATCAGGAATTAACCGATGCGGTTGAACAGAAAAAACGATTTGATCAAGATAATGTGAAGCGTAAAAAAGTTGGGTTAAACGAAATTGCAATTGATGAAAATCTGTTAACAGCTATGCAACACGGAATGTCGGATTGCTCCGGAGTAGCCCTAGGTGTTGATCGTTTGTCAATGTTGCTGTTGGATAGAAAACAAATTGATGAAGTTCTATCTTTCCATAGTAAAAACGCATAAAAAAAGCTCCGATAGCGGAGCTTTTTGAAATATTAATTTTAGAGACCTTTGCTCAATTCGTACGACATGAAAAACATGACTCTAAAACAGCATCTTTGCGTTATAAATCTTGCCAATAACGCGTTATTGACTGCAATTCAAGCCTTAATCTGCAATTTTATAGCCAGGTTTTATCAAAGCCATAGAATCGAGCAAAGGTCTCTTTTACGAATTATTTTTGGCTTGCAAAATAAGCCGCTAAATTGTCGATATCAGCATCAGTTAAACCTGCTACCATAGGTGACATTGATGGATCTTTTCTTTCGCCATCACGGAAAGCCTTGATTTGTTTTGCAAGATACATTTCTTGTTGTCCTGCAAGATTAGGCCACAAAGGGTTTACCGAATGACCTGTCGCGCCATGACATGCTGCACAAACGACAGATTTTGCTTTTCCGGCTTCTGCATCGCCAGCGAAAGAGTTTGAAACAGCTAATGTTCCAGTCAGAGCCAAGCCTAAAATTAATGCTTTTTTCATATCAATATCTCTTGTTAAATTAGAAAGCGCTAATATAGCACAATAAAACTGAATTGCAAATGAATCAAGCAAAGTTATAAAAAATTAGAACTCAGTGCCACCAACAGTTAATTCATCCACTTTTAGCGTTGGTTGACCGATTCCGACTGCCAATGATTGTCCGTCTTTACCACAAACACCCATGCCTTGATCGAATTCCAGATTGTTTCCCACCATTGAAACTTTGGTTAAAACAGTTGGGCCGTCACCAATTAAAGTTACACCTTTAACCGGTTTGGTGATTTTGCCGTTTTCAATTAAAAAAGCATCACTGGCTGAAAACACAAATTTACCGTTGGTAATATCAACTTGTCCGCCTCTGAAATTTTCTGCATAAATTCCTTTTTTAACCGAAGAAATGATTTCATCGTGTTCGTATTTACCGTTCTTCATGTATGTATTGGTCATTCTCGGAATCGGTAAATGAGCAAATGACTCACGACGACCATTTCCGGTCGATTTTGTCCCCATCAAACGAGCATTGAGTTTATCCTGCATATAGCCTTTGAGAATGCCATTCTCAATCAGAACGGTTTCTTGCGATGGCGTTCCTTCATCATCAATGTTGATAGACCCTCTGCGATTCGCAAGATTGCCAGAATCAACAATCGTGCATTGCTCACTAGCGACTTTCTTGCCGATTTTCCCTGAAAATGCAGAAGTGCCTTTGCGGTTGAAATCACCTTCCAGTCCATGCCCGATAGCTTCATGTAAAAGCACTCCCGGCCAACCCGGACCTAGAACAACCGGCATCACTCCGGCAGGAGCAGCAACCGCATCCAGATTGGTTAAAGCTGATTGAACCGCTTGATTAACAAATTGCTCATTGACGCTTTGTTTGAGTAACTCTTGCAAAGTCATTCTTCCGCCACCACCGGAAAAACCAACTTCCATTCGACCTTTGCCATCATTGGCAATCACCTGAACGCTCAACTTGACCAACGGACGAATATCCGCCGCAAAAGTACCATCTGTCGCAGCAACCAAAACATAATCTTGCGAAGCAGCCAAAGAACAAATCACCTTTGCAATACGAGGGTCCGCTTTACGAGCCAGAGTATCCATCTGATTCAACAGAGCAATAATCTCGCGATTATCCACAGCACTTAAAACATCATTCTGTGTGTAATAATTGGCATAACCTTTTGCTTGAACTTTTTGTGCACGATGCGATTGTGACGCAGCAGCAATTGAACGAGCCGTTTCGACAGCATCTGACAAACCGTCATTAGTTAAAATATCTGTATAGGCGAAGCCGGTTTTTTCTTGATGATTCACTCTGACACCGACACCCCGATCAATACTGTGAGTTCCGGTTTTGACTTTTTGATCTTCTAAAACCCAGCTTTCAATTCTGGAAGATTGAAAATACAAATCAGCAAAATCTCCACCGGTTGCCAAACAATTTGACAATGCAGTGTTAATTCTGTTTTCGTCCAAATCGCCCGAACTCCAAAGATGGTCTTTAACGCTCTCTAACATAATTGCCTGTAACTACAAATAAGCCCGATATTATCTTTGATTTACCACTGATAAACCATAAAATACCTGCAATTAATCCAGAATCAATTCATGAGAACCATAAACTGTATCAAATACGGAGAAAATCAACAAGGACTCGATTACGTCCCTTATCCGGGTGAACTCGGACAGAAAATCCACAACCAAGTATCATTAAAATTCTGGCAGGAATGGCTTCAATATCAAATCATGTTTATCAACGAAAACAGACTCTCTCCAATCAATCCAAGCGACAGAAAGAAAATTGAACAGCAAATGGAGAAATTCTTTTTTCAAGGTGGTGCAGACAAGATTGAAGGTTATCAACCGGAATAGAAATTATTTGGAAATAAAGTTTGACACTGTGTTTCAAGCTAAATATAATGCTCGCTCAATTTGGGTCAGCATCTGACCTCACCGAATGCCCAGTTAGCTCAGTCGGTAGAGCAGGGGATTGAAAATCCCCGTGTCCGTGGTTCGATTCCGCGACTGGGCACCATTTTCGGGTGATATCACTTCATAAATTGCACATCTTGAAATCAAAAAATCACTCACTTATTCCAACATAAGCTCGTATTTTTTAATTCCAACCTGTATCAATTTCTAAAGCAATTTAGACTCCAAAAACTTAAAAATAAACTCGCTTTTTATTGACTCGACCTTGAAAGTTTCTCAATATTATTGCGATAATGTTGCATAGTCATCTAATAAATACTGAAATGGCACGATTATCAAGATTGAATTTACCAAATATTACTCAATATATTATACAAAGAGGTAGTAATCGAAGGAAATTCACTTTGGCCTCATTCTTGATTCCATTGATTCCTGTCCTGATGTTTATCGGCGAAGTACATTCAGCTACCATAACGGTCGATGGCTCAGATGGCGCTGTTGCTATGGATGGCTTTTGTTCTATTTCTGAGGCAATACAGGCAGCTAATTCCGATTCAGCAGTCAATGAATGTGCAGCAGGCAGTGGCACAGATACCATCAACTTGAGTACAAATATTACTTTAACCGCTGCATTTGATGAAGATGCAACTTATGGCAGCACAGGAACCCCGGCTATCAGCAGCAGCCTCTTCATTAATGGTATGGGATTTTCTATAGAACGGCAGTCATCATTAATCTGTAATTATGATTTTAATAACGACGCCGATGAGTTTCGCCTTTTGCGCACCACTCCATCAGCCAACTTAATCATAAGTCACCTCACTTTAAAAAAAGGTTGTGCAGATGGCGGTCTTACTGACGGTAGTGGAGCCGGGATTCACAATCTGGGTCATTTATCGATTGAAACAACTGTTATTGCTCTCAACACATCTATTGCAAGAGGTGCTGGAATTTTTAACCTAGGAACCATAAGCACTATTAAAAACAGCACATTATTAACCAATTCAGCAGGCTATGCAGGAGGTGGAATTTATAATGAGGGAACCATAGGTACCATCCTCAATAGTACCATCTCAGATAATTATGTAGATGATGGTTCTGGTGGTGGAATATTAAATAACGGAACCGTTGCTGCCATTCAAAACAGCATCTTCTCGCTTAATGTTGCTAATGAAGGAGGAGGGATTTTAAATGCCGGAATCACAACAACCACGATTCAAAACACCACATTTTCAGGAAATTCTGCTGTAAATGGAGGCGGGATTTCTAATCATTCAACCATTGGTGCTATCGAAAACAGCACATTCTCAGGCAATTCAGCAACTTCTATAGGGAAAACCATTCGAAATATTGGTATCATTGAAAACCTCAGAAATTCTCTATTTCACAATAACACAACCTCAGGTGGTGCAAATGAGTGTGAAAATAATGGTAGTGCTATAATTACTAACAGCAATAACAATATATCTGATGATGCATTCAGCAACTGCCCTGGTGCTTCCACAACACTAACCAGTGCCACAGTAGGTTCACTGGCTGATAACGGCGGTCCAACCATGACTCATGCACTTTCAGCTGGTAGCGAAGCGATTGATGCTAGTGGCGTGGGTGCAACAACTACCGATCAACGCGGGTTTTCTGCGTTTAATGCACGAGATATGGGTGCTTTTGAATACTTAGGTATAGACAATGATCTGATTTTTGAAAATGGTTTTGAAGCTGTCACAATAAATATTATTGATTAATATTAATGACCAATGGGGTCTGACCATAAACTGACCCTAAAAAACAGTCACTTGGACCAAAAGGGTCAGAGTCAATTGATATAGAGACCGAATCAAAGGGGGCGAACTCAATTGATAAAAATAATTGAAAACGAGAATGGCTAATTTTATCTATCCTTTTCCAATATCAACTTTTCATTATCTATTGAAATGTTCATATTGATTATGAAGTTTGAGTTATTGCCTCAGGTTTTCAACACACCTATTCTTTACCCATTCATTGATACTCACATCTTCCGCCTTTGCAGCGAGTGCAATCATGTGGTGCAATTCCGGGTCAACACGAAGATTGAATTTACCTGAATAGGTTTTTTCCGGTTGAATACCTTTTTCCTGACAAACATCAAGAAATACTTTTAAAGAGGTCTCTGCTTCTTTTTTCAAGCTATCAATGTCTTTAGCGTAAAAATCAGCTCCACCGTTTAAACCGATAAACTCACCTCTGAACATATCAATTTCAGGGTCATAGCTTATGTGCGCTTTGTATTTGCCAATTTCTAAAATGTTATTCATATCAATACCCGTTATTCTCTAACCAGTTTCTAATTGAGGACGCAGCACCTTTATCTGTATCAGGACTTGGGTGCGGTCTGTGAAAGACTCTGACCTCATCAAACAAGTACACAGCAATCCTGGATCCTTCTCGTTCTGTTATCTCCGCTCCCAGTTCCAGAAATAAAGCCTCAATCCTTGACCACTTGATATTCCCACTCACTGGTCTGGATTTGATTAACTTTAAAGTCTTCCTGTATTAATAGTACCATATAATAGTACCGAATAAAGTTATTTCAATAGAATGATGTGAAGAAATTCACTTAGTGATTAAAAAATAGAAATCTATTTGATAATGACTTATTAGTGCAAAATTAATAAGATTTTACTAAATAGAGTCCTGAATAAACTCTAACACCGATTGCAGGAATTCAGAGTTAGAATCAGTTGAATTGATTTGTCCGGAGATGTCGCGGGTTTCGATTTCTTTGTTGGCAATGGGTTGATTGGTTGTTAAATCACGCAGTGTGAGGATAACGGTGATTCGGTCTTTGCCCCAAGTCATTTTAGAGATAACCTTAAATTTACTGCTTTTTTTGTAATCGGATATTAGCAATGAAAGTCGGTAAGGTTGTGAATAATTAACACATTCGTTTTGTATTTTGGCAAAATGCGAATTGATTGACTTATCTTTTCCAAGTTGCTTAACTAAATATTGACGAATGTCTTCAAGCAGTGTATCCGGAGCTTCATTATCTTTTTTTCTTATCTTATCGGAGTCTTGTTCTAAAACAGAGAGGTGAGCAATTTCGAGACATTTTCCTGTAATGATTGAGTTTTCATCATCTGTCTTAGCGCTCAAATCATTATTTTGGTCATTTGTTTGCTCATCAATTTGGGTCTTTGATGCATTTTTATCTTTTTCTCCAATATTATTTTCAGCAATAAATTCGGTTAATGGATCGATTTCCTTTTCAGAAGAGCTGTTGCGGGTGTAATTGTACGCCAATGTTGAAATAGTTATTATCGCAACGGCGAATATGGCCAATGAAATTTTCTTTTTTCGTTTCCCGATTTGTGTGGGTTGACTGATTTGTGTGAGCTGATAGCTGATTTTTGAAGTTTTTTCAGCGATTGGATTAATTCTGGAGCGATGTAAAATCGACTCAAGGTCGCTGTTTTTTTCAACTTTACCGAGTTCGTCCAGAATTTCCTGACAACTTTGACAACGATTCTCAGGATTTTTATCAATCATTTTCAGCAAAATAGCTGCTGTTTTGTCATCGACTTTAGGGTTGACTTCCTGAATGTTTGCGATATCAGATTCGACGATATCTTTGAGCAAACGGTAAGGTGTTGTGGTGTCAAAAGGAACATCACCGGCAAGCATTTGATAAAGAACAATGCCCAATGAATAAATATCCGAGCGTTTATCAACGATTTGTCCGGTGCAGATTTCCGGAGAAAGATATCCGGGTGTCCCTATGACTTCACCTGTTTGCGTGAGATTGCTATCAAAAGTTTTGGACTGAGCAATACCAAAGTCCATGAGTTTGAGAAAACCATTGTTGGAAATCAGAATGTTTCCGGGTTTGATATCTCTGTGTATCAGACCGGACTCATGAGCGGCTTGTAAGCCTTCACAGGCTTGATGCAAAATGTTTTTCGCATGTTCGACATCCAAGGCTCTGTTATCACGCAAGATTTGTGACAGTGATTGACCTTCTATGTATTCCATAGCGAAAAAAGGCAAACCATTCTCTTCACCAATAAAATGGACGTTGATCACATTTGGATGACTTACCGCTGCCATAGACTTGGCTTCGCGGAAAAATCGTTCTTTGATGTCATTGTCCGTAGCCAACTGTGGAGATAAAACTTTTATCGCAACAAAGCGGTGCAGGGCTTCTTCCCAGCATTTATAAACAATAGCCATTCCTCCTCTACCGAGTTCGGAGCGGACTTCGTAATGACCAAATTGTTCAGGTAACGCCATGCTGAGAATTCTATTTCAAATCGTGGGTTAATTCTATAATTCCTCTCCAAGAAAGTCGGAATAAGTTGATTGGTTTAATGCTGGAGAGCGATTGATAATTAATTACAAAGCCATTTATATCATCAGAATAAGATGTCTGATTAAATATAAAAAAAAACCCGCATTGGAGCGGGTTTTTGTTGTTTTTGCAAAGAATATAAATTATTTGATTTTGTATTCTTTGTAAATCACATGCTTACGAACAACCGGATCGTATTTCATGAACTCCAATTTGTCCGGAGTCGTGTTTTTTTTTTTTTTTTTTTTTTTAAAATTAACCCATTTTATTACCCGCAAAATTTCGGATGCTCGGCTGTTGATACTAATTTAATTTTGTCACGCATAACTTACACCTTTAAACCATTTTTACGCAAATCAGCAAGAACTGCATCAATGCCTTTTTTATCAATAATACGCATACCTTTTGATGATAAACGCAGTTTAACCCAACGGTTTTCACTTTCAACCCAAAACTTGTGTTCGTGCAAGTTTGGCAAGAAGCGACGTCTTGTTCTTCTTAATGAGTGAGAAACATTGTTACCCGTGATTGGTTTTTTTCCTGTTACTTGACATACTCTTGACATGATTATGCTCCCTTTTTCTTGCTTGTTAGTTTTTCTTTAATTCTAGCAGCACGTCCTTCCAATCCACGTAGATAGTATAGTTTAGCACGTCTAACGTCACCACGTCTGACAACATTAATACTTTCAATTAATGGACTATAAGTTTGGAATACACGCTCAACTCCTTCACCGTAAGAAATTTTACGAACGGTAAATGCAGAATTCAAGCCTCTGTTTTTCTTAGCAATAACCACGCCTTCAAAAGCCTGAACACGTTCTCTTTTGCCTTCGATAACTTTAACACCAACAATCACGGTGTCACCCGGGCCGAACGAAGGGATTTCTTTGCCCATTTGTTCAGCTTCTAGCTGTTTAATAATATCACTCATTGCGATTTCCTGATTTTCTTGATGGTTATCGTTTCTGCGATAATCATTCAAGGTTAAACATCTCAGAACGTACATTCTACAAACTTGTTTTCACAAGCGATTAATCAGAGGTTCTGCCATTTTAAATTATTTGAACTTAAGTTCATTTTTATTCTGATTCACCATCCAGTAAATCAGGTCTTTTAGTCTTTGTTACAGAAATTGACCGTTGCTGTCTCCACTTTTCAATTTCTGCATGGTTACCGGATAATAATACTTCCGGAACTCCTTCTTGTTTCAATTCATCCGATCGCGTGTACTGCGGAGTTCCTAACAGGTTGTTCATGAAAGAATCAGTCTTTGCAGATTCTTCATCTCCCAACACTTCGGGAATCTGTCTGCTAACAGCATCAATAATGACCGCCGCCGCCAACTCGCCTCCGCTGATAACATAATCCCCAATAGAGATTTCATCATCAATAAATTCATCCAAAAATCTTTGGTCTATCCCTTCGTACCTTCCGCATAACAAAACAATGTGTTGTTGTTGTGCCATTTGGTTAATGGAATCTTGTTTGAGTTGTTTTCCGTGGGGTGAAAGATAACTCAATTTAATTGATCCATCCTGTTTTCGCAGATGTCTGACGGTTTCTGCCAGTGGGTCATACATCATAACCATGCCGGCTCCGCCTCCAAAAGGTCGATCATCGACTCTTTGGTGTTTATCTTTACTGAAGTCTCTTGGATTAAGTACTTGCAGTTCGATAATGTCTTTTTCCAGAGCTTTTCCAATCACTCCGTATGACATAACATCCTTGACCATTTGCGGGAAGATTGTGATGACAGTGAATTTTATTTTTGCCACTTTTAATCATCCTCGTGCCAGTCCACCAGCATAGTTTTATTTTCTAAATCCACATTCAAAACTGTCTCTGGAATCAGAAAAGGAATCAATCGTTCTCTATTTCCTTTTACTATCAGAACATCATTAACGCCGGTTTCCATCAAGTTGACAATTTCTCCGAATGAAATGCCATTTGTGTTACTGACGTCTAATCCTATTAAATCATTCCAATAGTATTCATCGTTTTTTAGTTTTGGAAGTTGCTGCTCTGTAATCTCGATTTTTTGCCCAATAAACATTTGAGCTTCTTCGATACTGTCAACATCTTTCAACTTGGCAACAATGTTCTTACCATGTTTTTTTGATTGAACCGATTTGAATAAAGTTCCATCAATCAGCCAATCTTTGTAGGTGCATATATTTTCCCTCGGATTGCTATAGGAAAAAACTTTCACCCAACCTTTTATACCAAAACAGCCCGATATTTTTCCAATTAATATCCGGCCGTTATCAGTCATTTTTTTTACAGATTAATTAAGCAGCAGCTTTTTTTGCTTCTTTAATTAAATCTCTTACACGATCAGTCACTTGAGCTCCTTTAGCAACCCAGCTATCAACCTTAGCCAAGTCCAATCTAAGTCTTTCTTCCTGACCACGTGCAACAGGATTGAAAAATCCAACTTTTTCCAAGTTACGTCCATCACGAGGAGAACGCTTGTCAGCAGCTACTATGTAATAGAAAGGTGCTCTTTTTGCACCGTGTCTTGATAATCTTATTGTTACCATGTTTTCCTCTAAATTTATTTATTTACAGACCAGAAAATATTAGTCCGCTTCAACGAGCCGGCGATTTTAACTTATTGATAGGCTTGGAAACAAGTTTAAGATTGTTTTTTTCTTCAAAAAAGGAGTTTTTTGATGTAGTTCGGCGTGTACTGTGTCTTTTTACCAGCCGCCTCCACCGCCTCCGCCTCCGCCGCCACCGGAAAATCCACCGCCACTAAAGCCGCCACCTGAACTGGATGGCGGCGTGGATGCGGCAACAGCTGCACTCGCCAATCCGGAGCCTATTGAGCTGGCTGTTGTTGAAAAATTCGAATGTGAGAAATTATCACCAATATACCATGAGGGGTGATAGGTTGTTGGCTCTTTACCTTGAACTTTCATAGCGGTATTAAATTGCTCCGACCATTTGTTTTCTACACCCAAGGCAAGAGCATAAGGCAGGTATTTTTCAAAAAGTTCCGGTGTCATTTCCGGTGGATGCATAATTTCCAGTCGATCTTGCTCCGCCGTTTGCAAATACATTTTAAACCCTTCAATTTTATCGAGTAGTTTTCTACCAAAAACTGTTGGAGCCTGAATCAAATAATAAAAAACACCATTGCAGACAACAACAAATAGTATAATCGCCAAATAAGCCACAAAAATATTATCCCTTTGTGAATAAGAAGCAAATCCCAGAATAATTGCAGGAATAATAACAGCTAAAACTTTTTGATAAGTTTTATTGCTTAGCAAAACAAAAGCCGCTGAAGCAAATGTAACAACTATGGGGAATATTAAGAATGGCAAGGCTTGTGAGGAAAAGTTAAAAAAGTGCATCCAGTTTAAAAGAATGACCACAGCGCCAATCGCAACACCGAATAACCATGACTTGACATTATCTTTGTAACATTTATTTTTGAATTCTCCGGTGACGGTCAAAGAAAGCATATTGTCTGCAGTTTTGACTTTGCTGTTGTATTTTTTACCAATTTTGATACTGTTACTGCTTCTGAACAGATAATGATAAATTTTGCTTTCACCTTTAGACATTGTCGAATCAGTAATTGAGTTTGACTTTGTCAACAAGTACTCTTTTTTTGAAAGTTGTTCAATGGTTATGAATTTTTTCACAGCCAGATTCATAATAGCTACTGAAAAGCCCTTTGTGTCGTGATGTTTTTCCCAAACAAATCGCATAGCAGCCGGTGAAATATCATCAGGAGGTGCAAAAATCGGATAAATAGGTCCTTTTGGCGGGTCTATGCCAACTTCATTCCAAGTTTTTAAATAGTAGATAGGATATAACAATAACAATAATATTGAGAACATCCATAAAACATTATTTTTAATGAAATGCCATGTTTTGTTTTTGGGATTTGTGATTAATCCTTTTTTCCAGGTCGCTTGAATGGTTAACCCCTGATGTTTATTGAGGCGTTTTGTTGTTTCAAAGCGGATATGTGTTGGAAATATTTTTGCCGTGTAGTTTTGCTCGGTGCTTCCTTGATATCCCGTCCAACCTTCATATTTCTGAATACTAATGTCATTATCAGTTGGTAAATAAACATCGGCACTTGCAGAATAAATCGGAAACTGCCAGTTGTTGCCAGTGACATTCCAGTAAATGCCATCGTTATCCTCCAAATCAACAACCTGTTGTTCTGAAACATACTCAATTTGGTAGGTGTGGATTCCTCGACTCACATAACTGTCTTTAGAACCCAGATAAATGCGGATGCCATTCGTCAGGTTTTCGGTGTGATAATCAACAGTTCTATTATCCAGCTTGGTGCTGATAATATGAATATCCGAATTTCTGTGAGAAAAAAATACTCCAAAATAAATTGTCGGAGCATTTCTGTATATTCCATGACGAATTTGTTGATTTTCAACGTTAACGGTTATGGTTTCAGTAACATGTATATCGCCGTCGTCCAGAACATTGATGCGGGAGTGAAAATTTTGAATATACTCTTCAGCATGAATGTTCATGCTGAAAAGCACAATAATAGAGAGAATAATTCTAATCAAAGTCAACTTTTGGAACTTCTCTGGCTTTGTCATTATCATCCAGTTCAAAAAATTCGGCTTCGTTAAATCCGAACCTTTGCGCGATTAACATCGCCGGAAAAGATTGAATCAGTGTGTTGTATTCACGAACCGCTCCGTTAAAGTAACGTCTGGCATATTGGATTTCGGTTTCAATGTCAGATAACTGCTTTTGCAAATCACGGAAGTTAGCATCGGCTTTCAATTCCGGATAGGCTTCAACCTGAACCATTAAACCGCTTAAAGCTTTGCCAAGAAGTTGTTCCCGGTTGGCAGAGGGTTCTCCATGAGTTGATGAAATATTGCGAAGTTTGGTGACTGACTCCATTACTTCTTTTTCATGAGAAGCGTATTTCTTCACGACATTGACTAGGTTTGGAATAAGGTTATGTCTCCGTTTAAGCTGAACACCAATTCCGCTCCAGCCATCCTCGACATGGTTGCGCCGTTTGACCATTTTGTTGTAGAGAGAAATCAACCAGATTCCCACAACAGCACAGCCTATCAGCAACACCCAAAACAACATTGTTAGTCTCATTGTTTGATCTCAATTTTTAACAGTATTAGTGTATCACACTCAGAATTATTGCCATAGAAAAAACCATAATTACCGGAATTACCAGCGATACCATGGCGATATCTTTGTAGGATTGCTTGTGTGAAAGTCCGCAAATTGTCAGAAGTGTAATCACTGCTCCGTTATGCGGCAGACTGTCAAAACCACCGGATGCCATAGATGCTAAACGATGCATCCACTCTAAGGGAATTCCAGCAGTTTGAGCCATTTGATTGTAAGTTTCTCCCAATGCACTGAGAGCAATGGTTAATCCGCCCGATGCCGAACCGGTAATACCTGCTAAAACATTGATGGCAACTACTTCTGAAATCATCGGATTACCCGGAGCAATGTTGATAACGGCTTCCTTAACAATGGCGAATGCTGCCAAAGCTGCGATGGTAGCACCGTAGCCAACTTCCGAACCGGTATTAAATGTTGGCAATAATGAACCAAGTGTTCCGTCGGTCAGTGTTTTATTTAGGTTCTTGAATTTTTTAAAAAATAAAGCAATCACAACCAGATTGGCAGCTAATAGGGAGATAATCATTGCCCAAATGCTTGAAACCTTATTGAGCGGAACTGAACCAAATTTTGAATCAGATAAATATTCCACATTCCATGACGGAATTAAATATTTTGTGAACAGGTAATTGGATAAAATGACTACGACTATCGGAAGTATGGCTAAATAAAAAATCGGTAAACTTTTTTCGGAATGAATTTCCGGTTCATTGGTGTGATTCTCTCCATAGCCTTTGGCTTTATCTTTGTTGATTCGATAATTGACCCACAAGACTCCCAAAATCATGATAATTGCTCCTGAGATGATTCCAACCACTGGAGCGGCATAAATATCAGTTCCGAAAAAAGACGAGGGGATAATGTTATGAATTTGATTGGTTCCCGGCAAACAAGTCATGGTAAAAGTGAAAGCTCCTAATGCAATGGTTGCCGGAATGTATTTTTTCGGTAAATTGGCTTCTTTAAACAAAGCAGCAGCCAAAGGATAAACCGCAAAAGCAACTACAAAAGCCGAAATACCACCGTAAGTCAATAAACCACATGAAAGCACAATTGCCAAAGCCGAACGTTTCTCACCAACTGCCTTTATGATGCTACGAGCTATGGATTTGGCAGAGCCAGAATCTTGCATGAGCTTGCCAAATAATGCTCCAAGCAAAAAGATAGGGAAATATTTTGCGATAAAACCAACAGCCTTCACCATGAAAACTTGAGTGTAATATCCCATGATGTGCGAGGATTCTCCCGAAAATACCACCGCAAACATCGCGAGAAGAGGTGCTAAAATAATAACGGAAACACCTCGATAGGCAAAATACATTAATAAAACCAGTGAGACAACTATCGCTGTGACACCCATAGATTTTCCCCTGAAAAATTCAATTGCAGAGGATTATACGATATTTGAAGGGTTAGTTTGAAATAAAAATTATATGCTGAAATCTACAGACGTTTAAACCTCTTATTTATAAGTATCTTTTTTTTTACATTATCCTGCTATAATCAATGTTAAATTTCTAATAAAGGGGAGAAATAATGAAAGAGAATCAAGTTGATGTGCCTTTGGTTGGTTCTGATAAAAATTTAGCTGAGTTGACAATAAAGGCATTGGTACTCGGAGCTTTGTTGTCAATGGTTTTAGCTGCTGCCAATGCTTATATTGGATTGTTGGTTGGTTTAACTGTATCGGCTTCAATTCCGGCAGCCGCTGTTTCGATGGGAGTGTTGAGATTATTTAAAAGGTCAACAATTCTTGAAAATAATATGGTGCAAACTTCCGCATCAGCCGGTGAGTCACTTGTTGCCGGTATTATTTTCACCATACCGGCACTGGTCATGATGAAAGCATGGTCAGGTTATGATTATGGTCCAATGGTGGCTATTGCTATTATTGGCGGTGTTTTAGGAGTGGCATTTACTATTCCATTAAGAAAAGCACTCATTGTTGATGCCAAGTTGATGTTTCCAGAGGGAGTGGCAACAGCCGAAGTGTTAAAAACCGGTGGTATTGAAACAGATAAGTCTCATAAAAGCCATTCAGAAAATGCAACATCCGGATTGGCAACTCTTATGAAAGGAGCGTTGATTGGAGGAGTTGTCAAAATATTGGAATCCGGTGTGGGTTTGTTGTCTGCCGGAGTAGCGACTGTTAAACCTCTTTTTGCAGGCAAGCTCCTGTTTATGGGTAATATCACTCTTAGCCCGTCATTGTTGGGTGTTGGTTATATCGTTGGTTTAAATATTGCTTTCCTTATTTTTCTGGGTGGAGCTATCGGTACTTTGCTTGGCGTACCTCTCAATTGGGCATTTAATTCCGATGCAATCATGCTGGCAACCGGAATTGACTCAACAAAATCTTTGAGCGACTTAACGTCCGGTGAGTGGGGTCAGATTGCTAATCAGTCGTGGCAGAATTGCCGCAGAATTGGTGTAGGAGCCATGATGATTGGTGGTTTGTGGTCATTGATTAGTTTGGCTAAACCATTGTGGCAAGGGATTAAATCGAGTATTTCAGCGTATAAATCCAGCTCTGATCATCAAGGTTCAATTCCAAGAACTGAGTTTGATACGCCAATTCATTTTGTTGGTATTGTAATTTTAATTGCAATAGTGCCTGTTTTTCTGGTTTTCAAAAATGCTTTGGGCGATTATCCTAATGCCAATATGATTTCAGTGATTATGACTGTTTTGATGCTTGTTTTTGGCTTTGTCTTTTCTTCTGTTGCCGGATATATGGCAGGTTTGGTTGGTTCTTCGAACAATCCGATTTCAGGAGTGACGATTGCAACAGTTATTGTCTCTGCCTTGATTTTATTGCAGTTAATGGGGAATGAGGGATTAGCTGCAACATTGGGTCCGATTGCTGTTATTTTCCTTGCTGGCTTGATTTGTTCGGCAGCCGCTATTGCCGGTGATAACATGCAAGATTTGAAGTGCGGACATGTCTTGGGTGCGACGCCCTGGAGACAACAAGTGTTTCAGGTTGTTGGTGTAGCTGCTGCGGCTTTGGTCATTCCTTTTGTTTTGAACATTCTTGATCAGGGCTATGGAATTGGGAGAGTATCTCCACTAAATTCTGATGCTACACCATTGGCTGCACCGCAGGCTGGTCTCATGCAGGCATTGGCAAGTGGAATCTTTGGTGCGGGAATCGAATGGAACTTTATATATATGGGTTTTGCATTAGCTGTCGTTTTGATTGTGCTGGATAAGATTCAAGAAAAAAGAGGTTCAGATTTTCGTTTTCCTGTTTTAGCGGTTGCCGTTGGCGTTTATTTGCCTCTGGGATTGTCCGTTTTGATATTTGTTGGCGGTATTCTGGCTCATATTCTTAATAAAAAATCCAAATCTAAATCCAAACACAATTCCACAGGTCTGTTATTGGCTTCGGGTTTGATTACTGGTGAGGCATTGATGGGTGTGCTCGTTGCTGTTGCTGCGGTGAGTTTTCAGGGGATGGTTCCTATGATGGGGTCATTTGCTGCTGCCGGTTGGCTCGGTGTGCTTGTCACACTAGCGGTTATTTATTATGTTTACAATAAAGTTAGAAAGAATTAATTAACTTTTTTATCCCGAAAAGAAGCACCGCTTTGAGCGGTGTTTTTTTTTGAAAAAAATTTGACCCGGTTTTGTATGTTATTTCGATGGTGTGAATAAGTCATAATTTTATTGAGGACTATTATGAAATTTAAAAACATAAAAACTAACAACAAACTCCTAATCGCCATTGGTTTGCTCGTTCCAATCAGCGTTTTAGCGGATTATCAAATCAGAAAGTTTTCTGTTAATAGTGCATCAGGTTCGAGTTACTCAACACGATTTGATGTCTCCGGCAGTGTCGCTCAGGTCGATGATAGCAGTATTTTAACAGGAGGAAATTTTCAAATAAATGGTGCCGGTTTCTGGCATCAAAATAACGATTTAATTTTTAAGAATGATTTGGAGTAGGGGTTAAAAGATGAAAAAAATTATTTATATATTGATGATGGTTTGTGTGACAGCAAATGCAGTTGAAGTTGGCAGTGGTTTTAGTTATCAAGGTGAGTTGTTGGATAATGGTTCGCCGGCAAATGATGACTATGACTTTTTGTTCAGAGCTTATGATGCCAGTGAAGGTGGTACTGCCGGAGCTGTTGAACCGACAGTTGATCAGGTATCTGTAACCAACGGGTTGTTTTATATAGAGTCAATTGATTTTGGAGATATGCATTTTACCGGTGAAGCGGTGTGGCTGGAAATTAATGTCAGAAAGACATCTGAAGGAGGTGCTTATACAACGCTTACTACCAGACAAAGAATCAGTGCGGTTCCTTATTCTGTGCAAGCAGAATTTGCCGTAGACGCACTATCTGCGGCAAATGCAGATAATGCCACGAATGCAAATAATGCAACAAATGCTACAAACGCACAAAATGCTGTTGTAGCTCAATCATTAGCTGCGGGAGCTGCGAACTCAGGAGACTATCTGAAATTCAATGGTGTAAACTGGGTTCCTGAAGCCTTATCAATCACACCTTCGCCTTGGAGCGAGAATGGTAATGATGTCTATATTACCGGCAAAGATATAGGAATTGGCACTGCTTCACCATCTGTTCCACTCCATGTAGATTCCAACAATGGTTTCGAACTGGCGCGATTTGATGGCGGCAACCAAATGTTTAATACTTTTTATGAAAATGGCGTTTATCGGGGATATATCGGAAGTTATCAGGATGGAACAATTCCCGGGACTTCATCTAATGATTTTGAAGTGGGTACAGGTTCCAGTTCAACAGGTTCGATGCATGTTGTGACAAAAGCCACTCCCAGAATAACGGTTAAAGATGATGGGAAAGTTGGAATTGGGCAAACATTGCCATCAGCTCGCTTACAGGTTGACGGCGCAAACGGAGAAACAGCAATGCAAGTCAGATCAAATGGAAATACAAGTTTTTCAGTTGAGTCAGACGGTTCAGTGAATTCCATAGCAGATTTTTATGCTTATCAGGATGCAAATGTTACGGGAAATATTACCGTATATCAGGAAATTAACGCCAAGGGAGATACCAGACAGGACTATGGTAACAACGGTATGATTAAATTTTTGGTAAAAGCACGTTGTCGTACGGATAATAACGGAAATCCAAATCCGATATGGCAGATTATCAGCCAATACAATGCAACGAATACAGCTGGGACAGTAACGATTACAGATTCGACAGAAGGATATCATTGCCAGTTAAGTTTTCCGGTAAATGTCAAAGATCGTTATTGGACTGTGAGTCTGGACGATCCGTGGGGTGTAAGAAGTGTTAGTTGTGGAAGTGATCCAGACCCGCTAAAAACAAACATTCTGCATTGTTCTGCTTATACGAATTTTGAAGACTTATCAGCAGAAATAACTGATTTCAGAATAAATGTGATTGTGTATTAAGTTTACACAATGGTGTGGTGAGAAAGCTCTGATATAAAATCTTTTATCAGAACTTTCTATCTAGCTCTGAAGAGTATTTGGTTGGTTACGAAATCTTTAAATAGCTTTGCTACTGCCGGAAGGTGATAGGATTTTCGATTGACAATATACCATTCCTTAATAAGCGGAAAATGCTCGACATCCAATTGGACTAAAGATTGGTTTTTCAGGTTTTCTCTAACAGTATGAATTGAAACCACGCCCAGCCCAAGCCCGGCTTCAACACAAAGTTTAATCGACTCATTATTATTGATAGTCATATATTCCTTTAAGTCCAAACCATGTGAGTTGAGCAGATTTTTAAAAGCCATTCGTGTTCCTGAGCCTTTTTCGCGGATAACGAAAGTCTCTTTGCTGAGTTCTTTGAGTTTGATATTTCTCTTTTGAGCCAGAGTATGATTTTTAGGGGCAATGACAATCAAAGGGTTCTCCTTAATGACATGGAATTCTAAATCCTGATCTAGAGGTGGTTTGCCCATCAGTACAATGTCGGTTGATGAGTTTTTTAAGTTGTTGAGCAAGGTGTCTCGGTTGGTGACTTCAAGCCGAATGGTGATTTTTGGATATTTGGTCTTGAATTTTTTTATGGTTTGAACAGCAAAGTGGCTTAAGGTACTGGCAACTGAAATGTTGAGAGTCCCACGCTTTAAACCTTTGAACTCTTGCATCAGTTCTGAGGCTTCCAATAAATCATTTTTAATTTTTATACAATATTTTAAGAACTCCTCTCCCGCTTGTGTTAGGGTAATTTTTTTGCCGGTGTGGTGTAAAAGCGGAATATCCACCATGTCTTCTAATTGTTTGATTTGCATCGAGACCGCTGGTTGTGTTAAAAATAGTTTTTGGGCGGCTTTAGTGATACTGAGATGTTTTGCAACTTCGATAAAAATATTGATTTGTCGGAGAGTTATATTCATAAAAATATCTTATGTTGTTTATAAAATAACGTTACTTTTATTTATTATATGTTTCATTTACACTATGTGCAACTAAAAAATTTCTATAAATAACTGAGGTATTCACTATGGATCAATCAAATCGTTATGCTGATTTATCTTTGAAAGAAGAAGACTTAATCAAAGGGCAAAATCATATTCTGGTCGCTTATAAAATGCGCCCGGTCGATGGTTACGGTTATCTTGAGGTTGCGGCACACATTGCTGCTGAATCATCAACCGGAACCAATGTTGCTGTTTCTACAACTGATGACTTCACCAAAGGTGTGGATGCTTTGGTTTATGAGATTGATGAAGTTGAAGGATTGATGAAAGTTGCTTACCCATTTGATCTGTTCGACAGAAATGTGACAGATGGGAAGGCGATGGTGGTTTCTTTTTTAACATTGGCAATTGGCAACAACCAAGGTATGGGTGATGTTAAGTATCTGAAAATGCTGGATTTCTGGGTTCCTGAAACAAAATTGCATTTGTATGATGGGCCTTCTGTTGATATATCAAATTTATGGAGACTCTTGGGTCGTCCGCGTGAAAATGGCGGATATATTGCAGGTACAATTATTAAGCCAAAACTGGGTTTGCGTCCTGAACCCTTTGCAGAAGCTGCTTATCAATTCTGGTTGGGTGGTGATTTTATTAAAAATGATGAGCCTCAGGGCAATCAGGTTTTTTGTCCGATGAAAAAAGTGATGCCTCTGGTTGCTGATGCTATGAAAAGAGCGATGGATGATACCGGTGAGGCGAAGTTGTTTTCAGCCAATATTACAGCGGATGACTATCATGAAATGATACACCGAGCGGATTATATTCTGGAAACTTTTGGTGAGAATGCTCCTTATGTTGCTTTGTTGGTTGATGGTTATGTTGGTGGACCGGGAATGGTGACAACTGCCAGAAGACAATATCCATCTCAATATTTGCATTATCATCGAGCCGGTCATGGTGCTGTAACATCACCTTCCTCAAACAGAGGTTATACTGCATTTGTACTGGCCAAACTATCTCGTTTAATGGGAGCATCCGGTATTCATGTCGGCACCATGGGCTTTGGTAAATTGGAAGGTGAAAATGATGATAAAATCATTGCTTACATGATTGAAAGAGATGAGTGTCAAGGTCCGTTTTTTTATCAGAAATGGAATGGCATGAAGCCAACGACTCCAATTATTTCCGGTGGAATGAACGCATTGAGATTGCCTGGCTTCTTTGAGAATCTGGGACACGGTAACTTAATTAACACTTCCGGTGGTGGTTCTTACGGACATATTGACTCTCCGGCTGCCGGAGCAACTTCACTCCGTCAGGCGTATGAATGCTGGAAGCAAGGTGCTGATCCGATTGAATTCGCTAAAGAGCATAAAGAATTTGCACGCGCCTTTGAGTCTTTCCCTCATGATGCGGATAAATTGTATCCGGGTTGGAGAGAAAAACTCGGTGTTCATAAATAACAAAAATAAATATCAACAACTCCCGGTCATCCTGCCGGGAGTTTGCTTTGGGGGAAATAGTGGATATCTCACAATATAAAATCAATCAAGAACCCTATTATAAACAAGTCAATAAAGAAGTTGATTTGTATGAAGCGGCTTATGGTGTCAAACTTCCTGTGATGCTGAAAGGTCCTACCGGATGCGGAAAGTCGCGCTTTGTGGAGTATATGGCATGGAAATTGGACAAACCAATTATTACAGTTTCTTGTAATGAAGACATCACCGCATCTGATTTGGTTGGTCGTTATTTGCTTGATGCTAACGGCACCAAATGGGTTGACGGTCCATTAACAATGGCTGCCCGATATGGAGCGATTTGCTATCTCGATGAGATTGTCGAAGCTCGTCAAGATACAATGGTTGTGATTCATGCTTTAACCGATCACCGCAGAGAGCTTTCTTTGGATAAAAAAGGCGAACTTGTTAAAGCACATCCGGATTTTCAACTGGTGATTTCCTACAATCCGGGTTATCAGTCTTTGATGAAAGATTTAAAACAATCGACTAAACAACGATTTTGTGCAATGGACTTTGATTACGCTGATGAACAAACCGAGGTTGAAATCGTGATGAAAGAAGGTCAGGTTAAGCAGTCAACGGCAGAAAAGCTCGTACAAATTGCACAAGCAGCCAGAAATTTAAAAGGTCACGGTTTGGAAGAGGGGATTTCAACTCGTCTGATGGTTTATGCGGCGAAGCTGATTGAACAGGGAATTGAACCACATGAAGCTGCAAAAATGTCAATGGTTAGACCAATTACCGATGATGCGGATATCAGAGAAACATTGGATAATGCCATTGATATGATATTTGGCTGAAAAAATTATGAGCCCTGAAGATTTCTCAGAATACAGGCAAAAATTCACTTGTAAATTTCCACAAGCGATTGATTTTTTTGACGAAAATATCGAAAAAATTACAACAAGATTGACCCAAGAGCAAATTGAACAATATTTCCAAGCAGCTAATTTTTTGTGTTCTTTAGGGCAGGGAGTTGAACCTGTTCTAGCGTTTTTGAAATACTCGCCTGATTTGATTGAAAAGTTGGGAGTGGATGTCGCTCAAATACTAAAGGATTTTGGTTATAAACTGGCAAGAAGTCCTGATAAGAATGCTTTAGTTCCATTTTTTGAAGCGATGCAAAAAATCTCTTCACATTTGCAAAAACCGGATGATTTGCAAGAAATCATCGGAATTATGGAAAATTTCATAGAGTCAACACGAACTGTCATTCATGCTCATCAACTGATTCACTCCAGCGAAGGTTTGATTCCGCTATTGAAAAATTTGGCTGAAATCATGTCCAAACTGGATATCGAAGGTCTGAAAAATTTTATTGAATACGGAACCAGAAATTATCGGGATACGCCTGAACAATTAGTGGAATATTTCAGTTTAAAATCACATGATGCCAAAAGCATTATTCTCAGAGAGAGAAAGGGTACAACTTTCCGGTCTGTGGAAAATAAATTGTATTTGTTTTTGCATAGTCATTGGAATAGCGAATTTGCATTATCAGCTTTTAGTACCGGAATTCATTCAATTATTAATCCTGAACCGTATTTGGATGAAGAAATGATGGCATTACCTGATGTGTATGATGATACGAGAGGCGAGAATGGTGAATTAATCAGCGGAATTATGCAGTATTATGCAACCTTATCTCACTTGGCTGCCCATAGCCTTTGGTCTGAGAAATTAATGGCAGATAACTATGCGCCGCAACTTAGATTGTTTGTTTCTGTATTTGAAGATGCCAGAGTTGATACGTTGGCAATCAGGAAGTTTCCGGGATTGAAAAAAATCTTTCTCGCATTGCATCCTTTCCCTGAAAAAAATGCTTGTGATGATTTAAAAGTTTCGACTTTAAGATTCAAAGCCGCTCGATTATCCCGTGCATTGCTGGATAATGACTTTAATCCGGAAGATGAATTGATGAGTGAATTTCGTAATCAGTTCAAAGCATTATTATCTGATAACAAACAATCATCAACTGCGGAAATGTCAAAACTGGCAACTGATTACTTCGTCAAATCACGATTGAAATCCGATAGTTTACCTGATGTCTATTTTGAAAATACCAAAGTCCATTATCGGGATGATAACCGCCATATTTGGTATCACTATGAAGAGTATGACGAAGCAGATGAAGTTCCGGCTAATGAATATAAAAACGATTCTGAAATTTTGGATAACGATAGCTTGCCACCTCGATATTATCACGAGTGGGATTATGTGTCTGAAAGTTATCGACCGGACTGGAATACCGTTTACGAGCGACTTCATCCATCAGGTGATTCTTCGGTTGTCGAAAGTTTGATGACTAAACATAGTGATTTGGCAAAGAGACTTAAACGATTGATTGAAATCATGCGACCACAGAACAAAACACGAATTCGCTTTCAGGAAGACGGTGAGGAGTTGGATTTGGATATAGCATTGAGGTCTTTTATAGATTTGAAATCAGGTCAAATTCCTGATTTGAGAATAAACAATAGCTATAAACCATTTAACAGAAGTATCGCTGTGATGCTGTTAGTCGATTGCTCGGAATCATTGAATGATACAAATCAGGAAACCGGGCAAATTCTTCTGGAATTATCCCAGGAAGCACTGGCAATTACTGCCTGGACAATGGATCAACTTGGAGATAATTTTGCAATCGCAGGATTTAGCTCAAACACTCGAAATGAAGTCAGATATCAACACATTAAAGGATTCTCAGAGAATTATGATGAGGTGGTGAAAGCCAGAATCTCATGCATGGAAGCCGGATATTCAACCCGTATGGGAGCTGCAATGCGACATGCGGCTCATTATTTAAAGAATCAACAAGCAGAAAAAAAACTACTGTTGGTTTTAACTGATGGTGAGCCTGCCGATGTTGATGCTAAAAATCCGCAGACATTGATTAAAGACGCCAAGAAAACTGTTGAAGAATTGAGAAATGATGGAATTTACTCTTATTGCATAACTCTTGATAAAAGAGCTGATGACTATGTTCATGAAATTTTTGAAAATCATTTTACAGTGATTGATAAGGTTGAGAAACTTCCGGAGACATTGCCTCGTGTCTTTTTAGAACTGACAAGTTAAGGTTTTTTGTAGGAGATTTTCAAAGCAATGGGCTAATTGGCTGTATCAAATGATGATTTTAATTGTTTGTAGTTGAATTTGTTTCTGAGCTTGGTAAAATCAATCACAGGTAGAGTTGGTTTTTTGTGACGTATTTTATAATTTTATGAATAAAATTCGTTTCTTCACAATTTTTAGCTATAAAAAATAAATATCATTTTCCCCGAGATGAGATAAAAGTTATGAGAATTGTATTATTAGTTTTAAGTGTTTTCTTTTTTAGTAGTGTTTTTTCACAAGACAATGACAAGCCGTCTTGGTATCAACAGGTTCCGGAAAAAAATGATGCGCCTGATATGGATATTGATAGTGATATGGACATGGATCTTGATTTAGATTTGGGAATTGAAAGAAACAATATGACCAATCAAGACGAAGAAAACAAGAAGCAACAAGAGGCTGAACAAAGGCGTTTGGCTGAAGAGGCGGAAAAAGAAAGGTTGGCAAAAGAAGCTGAAGAAAAACGCCTTGCAGATGAGGCTGAACAAAAAAGACTAGCGGAAGAGGCCGAAAAACAAAGATTGGCTCAAGAAGCCGAAGAAAAAAGAATTGCTGAAGAAGCTGCCCGCCAGGCAGAACTTGAGAAAATAGCGGAAGAAAAAAGGCGTGCCGAGGAGCAAGCGGAAGAAGATGTGACTGATTCAGACCCTGAAATCACAGCTGAACCCGAAATACAGGCAACTGCAGATTATTCATGGCAAAAAATCAAAAATGTATTACCAAGATATCCATCCCGTGCTGTCAGATCTCAAATCGAAGGATGGGTTGATGTTTCACTCACAATCAATGCTGATGGCGATGTTATTAGTACTGAATCTGTAGGAACCTTACGAAACCAGAAAATATTCATAAAGTCTGCGTTAGATGCGGTCAACCAGTGGAAATTTGAACCGCCCAGGAATTACGGTATCACAGATACATTAACTACAGAAGTAAGAATTGTATTTGAATTGTAACTGACTCTATCAGCTTAAGTTAGGCTGTGTTAGAATCTTGAATTAACAGTAAATTTTACTAGCGATATGAGATACTACGCAGCTTCCATTCAAACAGATTTTCCTGCTCCAAAGAGTCGAAAAGAAATTCCTCAGCGAGTTCGTTCAATGTGTATGATGATTGAACAAACACTGCTGGGTTATGAGCCATTTTTTGATGTTCGTCTGTTCGTTCTACCTGAGTTTGGTCATCAAGTACCAATTTATCAAACGGCTAAAGAGCTTCATAAGGAACTGGCTGTTGAATTGCCCAACGAATACACTGATTCTTATCACAAACTCTGTAAAAAATACGGAATTTATATTCAAACAGCCAGTTTTCTGGAGAAAGACAAAAAGTATCCCGGGCATGTTTTTAACACCACGTTACTTATTGGACCGCAAGGTATTTTGTCCAAATATCGCAAGATTAATCCGTGGATTCCTTGGGAAGTTCACACATCGCCGGCCGATTTACCGGATTATGATTTGCCGTTATTTCCTGTTGTAGAAACTGAGATTGGAAACCTGGGAGTTGCAATCTGTTACGACTGGCTTTTTCCGGAATGCATTCGGCAAATTACAGCCAATGGTGCTGATGTCATCAATCGGGTTTCAGCTTACATGGATCCTTGGGGAGCGGAATCTCCGATGGAATGGTGGACCTTGGTTAATCGCACTCGTGCGTTGGAAAACATGGTTTATGTGGTTGCTGCCAATCAAGGAGCTCAATTTGCCAATTATCCGCCATTCAGTTGGCCCGGTGGCTCTATGATTGTTGATTTTGATGGCAGAATCTTAGCAAGTACCGGTTCTAATTCGGGAGAGAAAATAGTAGTTGCACCGATTGATATCGGCGCATTGCGAGAGGAACGCAAAAGGCGAAAAGGCCACGACATGCAGTCACACTTTAGAAAAAATGCTTATAATTACCAAAATGAAATCGGCTTTAACCCGATTGCGAAAATCCCGACTATCGAATCATTAAACAAACGAATTCAAAATGCTAAAAAGAACTCATAGTTTTTTCCAAATAATTTTAATCGGGTTATTGTTGGGGTTGGCAGGTTGCTCATCGGACAATCAGGAAACAACAATCTCAGCAGCGCCCACAGAAAAGTTTCAGCCATCAGACTCACAAATCAGCCTGAACAATCAGGGAGTTGGTGAAATGGGTTATTTTGACTATGATAAAGCCAGTCAAACTTTTCAAGAACTGGTGAATTCAGCTCCCGATTGGGATTTGGCAAAACAAAATCTCGCAATCGCTTTGTTAAACAGACAAAAAACCGGTGATGAAGAAAAATCCATAGAAATTTCACAACAACTGATTGCAGAAAACCCGGATAATATTGTCGCACACTACATAGTAGGAATTCTTAAATTCAATCAGGGTGATTGCGAAACGACCTTACAAAGTTTGCAGATTGTCGTTCAAAAAGATTCTCAGGACGCTTATGCGCTTTATTTTATGGGGCAATGTTATTTGCAAAATGCTGATTCACAAACGGCGTTGGACTATTATCAAAAGGCGATTTCGGCGAACTCTTACCTCAGAAGTGCTTATTATGGTGCTTTTATGGCTTCGCAAAGATTGGAACAGACAGAACAAGCAACCGAATATTTGGAAGCCTATAAAAAGTTAGATAACAATCCCAAAGCTGTTTTGGCAGAAATCAAATACACTCGCATGGGTACAAAGGCAAATGCACAACCTTATCCCGATGATAATGGAAAAAAATCTGAACTCTCTGAATTTATCCCACCATTCTTTTTAGAAAAAAACGAACTGAATATCGACTCATCAAAAACGATTCAAACCTTTGGTTTAGTGAATCTCAACCGAGATGCCAAAACTCAGTTGTATGTGGTTTCGGATAACACTCTTAAAATTTATGACGATTTCATAACTAATCCCAAAGAATTAGCGACTTTGACAACTAATCTTCAGACAAATGCTGAAAATTTGGCTTGGGGTGATATCAACAACGATAATAAAATTGATTTTTATGCAACCGGATTAACGGATCAGTTATATCTACAAACTGACTCCGGCTTTGAGAAAGTTGATATGAATGGTGCTAAAATGCCGGATTTGCAGTCAAAAGCGGTGAGATTCATTGATGCTGATCATGATGGTGATTTGGATATTTTATTGCTCAATACCGAGGGTCGATTTGAAATATGGAATAACAATCTCAACGGTACTTATACGGCTTTATCAAGCCAAACCAATTTAGCAAATGATTCGGGTTATCTACAAATTTATGCTCATGATATAGATAATGACCGGGATACTGATATTGTTTTGCTGGCAGAGAATAATATATCCATACTTTTAAATGACAGAATGTGGGATTACCAATATATTGAGTCTGAGATATTTTCAAACTCACTCAAAGGACTCACTTTTGCTGATAATGATGTTGATGGAGTCTTGGAAATATCTGTTTCGGGTGAAGCGGGTAAAACTTATGTTTTACAATTTGATCAGAGAAAAATTAAAAGAACCGGTGAATTTGATACGAAACTCAAGTCGCAAATGATTTTGTCTGCTGATGTGAACGGTAATTCACAAAAAGAATTTTTGCTGGCAGATAATCAATCCATCAATATAATCAATCAAGCAGGAAAAACCATTGAACAAATCTCGGTTGATAATATTTCCGACTTCAAAATTTTTAACACTATCAACGGGGCTGATATTATTGCTTTAACTAACAATCAGTTATGGCATGTTCCTGCCAGCAAAAATCGAGGAAAATTTATGTTACTCAATTTTTCCGGCAAAGAAGATCAGGCTAATTCGGTTCGTTCCAATTATTCAGGTATCGGGACTTCATTCACGCTCAGAAGTGGTTCGTTTTATGCTGCTGGAGATGTTTTTTTTAATCAAAGCGGAACGAGTCAGGATTATCAACCGATTTCGATCGCCGGCGGAATGAAACCAACCATTGATTATCTGGATATGGAATGGTCGGATGGTGTTTATCAGTCTGAAATTGGGCTTGAAGTCGGAAAATTTCATGCCATTACCGAAACTCAAAGACAATTATCAAGTTGCCCGGTTATATTTGTAAAGAACAAAGGGAAGTATGAGTTTGTCAGTGATGTTTTAGGGGTTGGAGGAATAGGTTTTGCACTTGGCAGGCATGAATACGGTGAACCAAGACCTTGGGAGAATTATTTGTTGAATGACGGACAAATCAGTTCTGAAAACGGTTATTTCAAAATTCAATTTACCGAACCAATGGAAGAGTCGGCGTATCTGGATTCCATGAAACTTGAAGTGATAGATGTTCCTGAAAGTTATTCGGTAGTTTTGGATGAAAGAATGGTTATCTCAGAACCCAAAGCAAGCGGAGTTCCTTTGTTTTACAACGATTTGATACGTCCAAAACGAGCCTTTAACAAACATGGAGAGGAAATAACATCAAGTATTCATTCAACTGATAAGGTTGCTGCTGAAATTATTAACGATGATCATCGCTTTTTAGGTTTGGTGGATGAACAAATAGTAACATTGGAATTTCCAGAAGAATTGTTTGGAGACTATCATTTGCTGATGAGTGGTTGGGTGGAATATGGTTATTCACAAACGATGTTTGCTGCGTGGCAAGCCGGAAAAGTGGCACAAGCTCCGACAATTGAGTATTTCCATGATGGTCAATGGAAAACAATCCTTTCACAATTCGGCTATCCGGCAGGAATGCCAAGGGTTGCTTCAGTTCCTTTGAATATTCCTGAGAAAACTAACAAAATTAGAATCCGAACAAACATGGAAATCTATTTTGATGAGTTGGCAGTGTTTCAATCAAAACAAGCAAATGATGTTGTTTCTCACAAACTTTGGCTTACAGATGCTCGATTGTTTCAGTTAGGTTATCCGAAACGTACTGATAATGAACAACGTGTTCCAAGTTATGACATGAATAATGTGCAACCGTTTTGGGACACTCGATATATGAAAGGAGCATACACTCGTTTGGGAGATGTTAGCGAATTGGTTCAGAACAAAGACAATGCTTTGGCGATTATAGGAGCCGGAGAAAGTATTGAACTGAGCTTTAAAGATGACTTGCCTGAATTGCAGGAAGGTTTTAAGCGATATTTTCTATTAAAATTTCACGGTTGGGCGAAAGATATGGATATTTTAACTCATAACGGTGAAACTCTTGAACCGATACCAAGTTCCGGAAATGTTTCAGCAAAATCCAAAAAATTGAATCAAAAATACAATACAAGATATCAATCAGGGCGTTAAATATGAATCAACCAGTAAAAAGAAGAGCCAGACCGGCAGTCGGTCCCAAATTAAAAATTTTATTGAAAATATTATTTGTTGCATTTGCAATACTGGTAATCAATTCAATTTATCTTTCATTAATTACATTGACAGAATGGTTGAGTGGCAGAATTTTGCAAGACCAGATTTATTTATACATGTTTTTGTTGCATCTGGTTTTGGGTTTGCTGATTGTGATACCGGTCATTGTCTATGGCTGGATTCACATCAACAACACCTTTGATCGCCCTAATAGAAGAGCGGTTAAGGCAGGATACGCACTTTTTGTTTTTGCCATTATTTTGTTGATTACCGGATTATTACTTACACGAGGACTACCGTTTTTTGAAGTTAAAAACATACAGGTAAGAAAAATCTTATACTGGCTGCATGCGATTGTTCCTTTATTAGTCATTTGGCTGTTTATCATGCATCGGTTGGCAGGTCGTAGTATTTCGTGGAAACCAGTCAAATTAACATTTGCTTTAACGATAATTATTTTTATCGGATTTTATTTTTTACAAAAAAATACTTTTTTCCCGAAGGAAATTGAACATCAGGAAATGAATCCCTTGTTTGCACCTTCATTTGCACAAACATCTGATAATCAGCTAATTCCACCAAATCACCTCGATAACAATCAATACTGTAAAGATTGTCATGCTGATGTTCACGAAGGCTGGATGAACAGCGTGCATAAAGTTTCCAGTTTCAATAATCCGTCTTATTCTTTTGCAGTAAATAAAACCAGAGAGTTTTTGCAAAATCGTGATGGCAATAATAAAGCATCGCGACTTTGTGCCGTTTGCCATGATCCAGTGATTCTTTTCAGTGGTGAATTTGATAAGGATAAGGATTTTACCGGGACTGATATAGGAAATTCAGGCATCACCTGCACAACCTGCCATGCAATATCTGATATTAACTCTATTAAAGGAAATGGAGCATATACCTTAACAATCCCGGAGCAATATCCTTTTACTTATTCTGAAGAACCTTTTTTGAAATGGGTTAACGCGACTTTAATCAAAGCAAAGCCTGATTTCCATAAAGTTTCCTATTTGAAGCCCTTACATAAAACTCCGGAATTTTGCAGTGTTTGTCATAAAGTTGGACTCATTGAGGAATTGAATGGTTATAAATGGTTGCGAGGACAGAATCATTATGATTCCTACTTTTTATCAGGGGTTTCCGGTCATTCGGTCACTAGCTTCTATTATCCGAAAAAAGCCGTTGAAAATTGTTCTCAATGCCATATGCCTTTACAACCATCCGAAGATTTTGGAGCGATTACTGAGTCATTTAATGGAAATTCCTATGTTCATAGTCATTACTTTGAAGCAGCAAATTCGGCGATTCGATACCTGAATCAATTAAAACCCGATGCAAATAATGCAATGTTAACAGATGCCTTATCTGTGGACATATTTGGTGTGAGGAATGATGGTGAATTGAATGGAGACCTGATTGCTCCTCTGAACGAAAAGCTGAATCTTCAATCAGGTAAAAAATACCTTTTGGAAACTGTGGTCAGAACTTTGAAGCTCGGACATCCATTCACTCAGGGAACTGCGGATTCCAATCAAATTTGGGTGGAGCTGAATGTTTTTAAAGGAGATGAGTTGATTGCATCAAGTGGAGGAATTGATAAACAGGGGAAAGTGGATGACTGGTCATATTTTATCAATGCTTATGTTTTGGACAGAAACGGAAATCGTGTTGACAGACGCAATGCAGAGGATATTTTCACGATGCTATACAATCATCAGATACCACCCGGAGCAGCCACAGTCATCCATTATGGAGTGGATTTTCCGGTAGAATTCGAGGGAGATTTTACAATCGAAGCCAAAGTTTTTTATCGAAAATTTGATACAACATATTATCGGTACTTCACAGGTGACCAGGATAAATTTAATGATTTGCCAATAGTGATGTTAGCTCATGACATACAGGAAATATCATTATCCCCCGAAACAGATGATTCTCAACAAGTTTCACAAGATGAAAAATGGCAAAGATGGAACGATTATGGTATTGGCTTGTTTCGTTCGGGCGCTTTAAAACAGGCAGAACAGGCATTTTCAATGGTTGCTCAACAGAGAGGAGCAGAAGGCTGGGTTAATTTAACTCGTACATACCTGCAACAGGGCTTATTAGATAAAGCACAAGATGCTTTGAATAAAGCCGCTGAATATGATGAATTTCGATACAAATGGCAATTGTCTTATTTTGCAGGGTTAATCAATTTACAAAATGGTTTTCTCGAAAAAGCGATGGAAAATTTTGAAGCGGTTTATCGTTCTGAGTTTAAAGAAGCAGTTGAATCCGGATTTGATTTTTCCAAAGAGTACAATTTTTTAGTCCTTTATGCTCAAACAGCATTTCAAAACAGCAAATTGTTCGAAGGTGAGAAACAACAAAATTTGATGCAAAAGTCGCTGAAATTGTATAAGGAAGCCCTTGAACTCAATCCCGAATTGGCAAATGCTCATTTTGGTTTGTATCAATTATATTCAGCAATGGGCGAAACGGACAATTTGACTCTTGCAGACAAACATAAAAAGCTCCATGAAAAATATAAAACTGATGATAATGCTCATGATGTAGCGATAGTAAAAGCGCGTGCTGCAAACAAGGCTGCCGACCATGCTGCAGAAAACATTGCAGTCTACCAACTCAAACAACCAGTTGACTTTAGTTCTGTAAGAGATTTTATCAGCCAAAATAATATTTCAGAACAATAACAAACCGGAGAGTCCAATGGCGCAGAAACTAAATAAAAAACAAGGAAATGATCAGATAATAGCGGACTTCTTTAAGAAATCAATCTGGTTTGTATTGATAATTACGATGATTATTATTGCCATCGTTTACTTTTACCAATCCAGAGAAAACACCTTAGAAATAGTAGAAAAGGAATATCAACCGCCGGAAAAGTTAAAAATAGAAATTTCACCACCGGAAATTTTATTTTCAGAAGAAACCGAAAAAAGAGGGATAAACTTCAGTCAACAAAATGGAGCAACCGGAGAAAGGTTATTGCCTGAAACGATGGGTTCGGGAGTAGCTTTTATTGATTTTGATAATGATAACGATGAAGATTTAATTTTTGTGAATAGCACTTCTTGGGTATGGGATTCTCCACAAAGTACTTCGACGCAGGAGGTTTATGAAAATGATGGCTCCGGAAACTTCAAAAATGTAACTATCGAAAAAGGATTGGATGATGTGTTTTATGGCACAGGAATTGCGGTGGGTGATGTAAATAATGACGGCTATGATGATTTGGTAATTACTGCAGTAGGAGAAAATAGACTTTACATCAATAACGCTGGAAATAATTTTACGCGTGATAAGACTGTGTTGGATTGTACAGCAGATGCCTGGAGTACCAGTGCCGGATTTTTCGATTATGACAATGATGGTGATTTGGATTTAATGATTCTGAATTATGTTCAATGGTCGAAAGAACTGGATTTGGCAGCAGATTACCGAATTGATGGAATTGGTCGTGCTTATGGGCCACCTGCCAATTTCCCCGGAACTCATAGTTGTTTGTTTGAAAATGTTGATGGGCAATTAGTTGATGTCACTGAAAAATCGGGGATTATTGTCAGAAATCCGGCAATGAACTCTTTGGAGGGGAAATCTTTGGCATTGACCTTTACGGATATAAATTCCGATGGTTTTGAAGATGTAATCGTTGCCAACGACACGACCCGAAATTTTGTTTTTGTGAATCAAGGCAATAAAACATTTAAAGAGCAAGGTGTTGAATTTGGACTGGCTTATGATGCCGGTGGTAAAGCAACCGGAGCGATGGGACTAGATGTTGCTAATTATAAAAACGATGCGGATGTCGCTGTTGCTGTTGGGAATTTCGCCAATGAAATGACTTCATTTTATGTCAATCGTGCCAGTTTGGGATTTTTTACAGATGAGTCGGTCATTACAGGAGTTGGTCCGCAAAGTCGTTTGGCATTGACTTTCGGTTTGTTCTTTTTCGATTACGATTTAGACGGTAGGCAAGATTTTTTCCAAACCAATGGACATGTTGAAAATGAAATTAATAAAGTACAAAGTGCCCAACACTATGCGCAAAAAAGTCAGCTTTTTTGGAACTGTGGTGATGACTGTGAGCGAACTTATATTGCTGTTGAGAATGCAGGAGATTTAAACTCACTGGATTTGGTTGGTCGTGCAGCTGCCTATGGGGATGTTGATAATGATGGGGATTTGGATATTGTCATCACTCAAGTTGCAGATTCTGCAAAATTATTTATCAATCAATCTGAGAAAAGAAATTGGATTGGCATCAAACTTTCATCACAAACTCAATCACCTATTGGAGCGACTATCGAAGTTCATGCTTCCTCAAATATTCAGAAGTTTAAGTATTCTCAAACGAAAAGTTACCTTTCACAAACGCAAAAAGGAATTATTGCAGGGTTAGGTGATGACAAACTTGAGAAAATTGTGATAAGTTATAGGGATGGGGTTAAATCAATAACTGATTTTAAAATAAATAATTGGAATTTAATTTCTCTTGAGTAAGAAAGAGTTATTTCTGTACTTTATAAACAATCTGCTGATTGCTGCGACTTTCTTTTGTTTGAGTATTGCAGTCGAACCATTAATAGTTCCTCCCACATTTATAACACCTGTTTGGCCGGTTGCGGGATTCGCCGTTTGTGTTGTATTATTGTGGGGCTATCGTTATTTGCCGGCAATAGCACTGGGAGAGCTGTTGATTTGTTTCAGATATTATCATGTTACTGAAACAATGGGATATATGGAGCTATCTCTCCTTTACATTTTATTGATTCTGATTACATTATTTAGAAGTGCTGCCGGTGCCTTTCTCGTTCATCGTTTTTTGGGTAAAACCAATAAATACCTTACATACCAGTCTGTTTTAAAACTGTATCTTCTTGCTGGTGTAATTCCGACATTTCTTTCTTCATTTCTTTTTGTTCAGGTTTTACTTTTTGCAGGATATTTAGAAATCAATTATTGGGTATTTGAGTATTTAAGCTGGTGGTTTGCTGATAGTGTGGGTGTATTTATAAGTTTGCCGGTTTTATTAACTTTATTTGCTCTTCCCAGAGAGGATTGGAAGCCTCGTATCTTAAAGGTTATTTTACCCTTGATTGTAACGACTTTCTTGATGATATTTATTTCCATCAGCTTCAAAAATTTTGAACAGGTTCGGCTGATTAATAATTTGGAGAAAAACACGGATTTAGTTTTTAATGAAACCCTAAAGAAGTTTGCAGACAGCCAAACAATGGATAATTGGGTTCCTAAAGGACAGGTCGCAGCAGAATTTAATGAATTGATTAAAAACTATACCGATGTTGTTGTGCTTGCAAATAGCTTGAAAAATATTAATTTTACCATTGAGTTTAATGATAATGGAAAATATCAGCAACTTTATAAATCTAAAATAAAGGCCAATGAAAACTCGATCTGGAAAGTTTCCAAGTCATATAACTACGCCGGAAATGATTGGAAATTGACGGGAATTGCCACGCCAGGTTATCTTGGTGAAAATGCTTTCTTCATAATATGGTGGCTAATGGCGACCGGCTTCCTGTTTATTTCAATTTTGGGAGCCACATTACTGGTTATCACAGGAAATGATATCCGTAGTCGAAATTTAGTCAAAACCAGAACTGAGGAAATTCAAAAACTGAATGAATTCCTGCGCGAAAGCGAGAGTAGGTATAAAAAACTGATTGAGGTACAGCCGGTTATATTTTGGAAGCATATACGAGGAGAACCGGTACTTGATTTTGTCAGTAGTGAAGGGAGTACCTTGTTAGGATATTCACGAAGCGAGCTGGTGAGTCTGGATATACTGTGGAATAAAATCATTCATCCAGAAGATAAGGTACGAGTTCTCACTGAATATCATGGCAACGTATCCTCAGGAAAAAGGTTTACCTTGAAATACAGAGCTGTGACTAAAAATGGAGACGTTTTATGGTTTCAAGATTATATTTCCACTCGTATTGTTGATGGTAAAACAGAGGTTGTTGGTCTGAAAATAGACATCACATCCGACCAAAAAAGAGATCAGGAAATCGAGAAACTGGCTTACTTTGATGTTTTGACACAGTTACCAAACCGGATTAAATTCACCGATTCATTAACACAATCGTTGGAAGAGTCAGTTAGAGAAAACACTAATGGTGCGATTCTGTACATTGATATTGACCGTTTTAAATTTTTTAATGATTCAATGGGTCAGTATTTTGGCGATCGTCTGTTGGTGAAAATTTCTGAAAGAATTCAGGAAAAACTATGTAGTGAATGTATTATTTCTCGTGTTTCAGGTGATGAGTTTGCTATTTTAATTTCTCAAAAACATGAGGATATCGGTGAAATAAAGAAAGAGTGTTTACAGGTTTCGCAACTCATTCACGACTCTTTCAAAAAGCCGGTTGTGGTTAAAGGGCATAGTTTTTTTATTTCTTTAAGTATAGGGATTTGTATCTTTCCGAATCATACGGATAATGTCGAAAAAATAATTCAGTATGCCGGAATCGCTATGTATCACGCTAAATTACAAGGGAAAAACCAGGTTTGCATATTTGAAAAAAATATGTTGAGAGAAGTTAATGAAAAACTGGATATAGAAAAATCTCTCAAACTGGCATTAATGGAGGAGCAAATGGAGGTGTATTACCAGCCTATTTTTAATGATGAAAAGGAAGTCATTAAACTGGAATCATTAATCCGTTGGAATCATCCCAAAAGAGGATTGCTGTTGCCTTCTGTTTTTATATCTGTGGCTGAGCAAACCGGGATGATTGTGGAACTAACCGAGTGGATTATTGATGCCGTGTTTAAACAGATAAAAACCTGGCAATCTTCTGACTTAACAACACTTCCGGTTTCAATAAATATTAGTCTTTTCCAATTTAAATATTCCGGTTTATTGGAAATGTTAGAGAGATATGCCGAAAAACACCAAATTGATCCACAAGTTGTCACTCTGGAAATCACTGAATCCATAGGCGTGGAAGATTTTGATTTTACTCTTGAAAAACTTCTAAGAATCAAAAAGTTAGGATTTAAATTAGCAATAGATGATTTCGGAACCGGTTATTCCTCACTTAATTATCTGACGCAAATGCCAATTGATACTTTGAAACTGGATATGAGTTTTGTGGAAAACATCGGAGTTGTGACTACGGCTGATACATTAGTCGAAATTATTTTACTGATGGCACGCAAGCTCGGTTTTGAAGTTATTGTTGAGGGAATTGAAAACCGAACCCAGTTTGAATTATTAAAAAAACTCGGTTGCAAAGAATTTCAGGGTTTTTTAGTCAGTGAAGCATTGAACGTTAGTGAAATAGAGAAAAGATATTTAAACATTTGAACATAAAACAATAACTCTCAAGTTCATAACAATTTCAAACTAGCTAACTCCAAGACTCACAAAATAATAAAACTACTAAAAAAGGCTAAATAATTCCCCTTTGAGATGTTTCAGTCACATTTCTCATATAAAATCAGTCGCATGAAAATTTTAAAATTCGCTCTGTTTATTATTTTACTTATGCCATTGATATATTTGGTTTATTTATATCAAATTCAGGATTTAACTGCTGACCCAATCGAATATATTTTGCATTACACCGGAATTTGGACCATACGGGTATTATTACTTTCATTGGCATTGACACCCTTAAGAAACCTATTTAAGCAGGTCTTCTTTTTAAGAGTTCGCCGAATGGTTGGGCTATTTGTTTTCTTCTATGCAACTTTGCATTTATTGGTCTATCTGGGTTTGGATCTGGGTTTTCGTTTTGGACATTTGTGGGAAGATATTGTGAAAAGACCTTATATTACCGTTGGCTTTTTAGCATGGCTATTATTAGTCCCAATGGCAATCACTTCGACTAATGGAATGTTAAGACGTTTGGGTAAAAAATGGAAAACGCTTCATAAAAGCATTTATCTGATTGCGATTCTGGCATGTTTACACTTTATTTGGCTGGTAAAAGCAGACTTGGTTGAGCCATTAATTTATTCCGGTTTGTTTTTTGCATTGTTGTTTTATCGACTTATTAAATACTCAAAATCATGACACGATTAACCAGAGATATCAGACGCAAGCAATCCAAAGTTTTGTTGAAAATGGCGAAAGCGATTTCAGAAGCAGGAGCTCCGGCTCACCGTTTGGAAAGCTCAATGGAAGTTTTGCTGGAAAAATTTCAGATGGAAGGCAATTTTTTTGCCATGCCAACTGCATTATTTGCAACTCTTGGAGATGAAGAAGTCCAACGAACTTACATGGTTCGAACAACTCCCAAGGATGTCGACTTAGAAAAACTCAGTGAGTTGAATCATGTTATTGAGCGACTACACAATGATGAAATTGATATTGTCGATGCCTACGAGGAAATTAACACGATATCAAAGAAAAAACCTCGTTACAACACGACGATGATTGCATTCGCAATTGGCATGGCATCAGCCAGTTTGGCAGGGTTGTTTCAAGGAAGCTGGATGGATGTTCTGGTTGCATTTCTTATGGGATTAATGACGGCAACTATAGTTCTTTTCAGTACCAAACATAAACATTTGGCGTTGTTATACACGCCAATAGCGGCAACAGCTGTTGGTTTGACCTCAATGACAATCAGTCATTATTATCAAACCATCGATCATTTTATTGTTTCACTTTCAGGCTTGATTATACTTGTTCCGGGATTGGGAATTACCATCGCTATTAGAGAATTATCCACAGGACATTTAGTTTCCGGAAGTGCCCGAATGGCTGGTGCGGTAACGACTTTTCTATTGCTATCATTTGGTTTGGCATTAGGTTTTATGATTGTAATCAAAGTTTTCGGTTCGGTTGAAGTTCATAAACTCGAATCCGTCCCCAATTGGTTTGTCTATCTCTCAATAATTATCATCAGTTTAGCGTTTACGATTTTATTCAATGCAAAGTATGTGGATTTCATCTGGATATTATTAACAGCAACCATAGCAATTATGGGCTCACGCTATGCCGGATATTGGCTCGAGTCACCTTTTTCATCATTTGTCGCGGTACTTTGTGTTTCCATTGCAGGAAACATATTTTCCCTGATTAGCAAAAAACCGGCATCAATTATGCATATACCGGGTGTGATGCTATTAGTCCCGGGAAGTATTGGTTTCAAATCACTGGAAGCTATGCTTGATAATCAAACCATCGACGGCATCCAAACAGCGTTTTCCGCACTTTTAATTGCCGTTGCATTGGCGATTGGTTTGATAGCAGGGAATTTGTTTGTACCAATTAGAAGAGCGTTATAAATTTTATAGATATTTTGTAAGTTGAAGATATAGCGATTATCTAAAATTTTATTTGTTCAGTTTCGGTTCAGTTACATAAAATTAAGATAGCTTTAAGAGCTGTTATTTTGACTTTGGGAGAATTGATATGAGATTATCTAATTTCATTTTTTTGACTGTATTTTTTATTTTTTCTGTATCCGTTGATGGAAATGTATTGAAGTCAACAGAACCTGACTATGTTATTACAAAAGAGCAAATCCTGAAAAGCGGTTATAACGGCTTAGGAGAAGCTCTGAATGAAATGGTGATTGCGAACGGGGATTCCAGGAATCGTTTTACTAACGGTGGTGATGGTTCGGTGACTGTCACTTTTAACAACTTGGGTTTCGGTGGTGATTTATTAGTGTTGCTTAATGGCAGCAGGCTAAAAAAAACTGTATATGGTACATTTGATTTTACCAATATTCCAATATCAATTATTGAGCGTGTCGAAATACATTTGGTGAATAACAAAGGGCAGTTTGTAACCGGTGGAGCAACTGGAGTAATCAATATTATTACTGAAAATTCATTGAATGGCTTGAGTATAGATACCTATTACGGCCTGTCTGAAAGAGGTGATGCAGAAAGTCAGAATTACAGTATCAATTATGGAAATGAGTCAGAAAAGGGAAGAGTGAATATCATTTCTGAATTTTCTAATAGTAAGCCTATTTTTGCTCGAGATAGAAAAATATCAGCTTTGCCTGTTTACGGAACAGGTGTAAATTTGGGCAGTATAATCACCCCTCAAGGAAGCTTTCAATTTGTAGATCCCATCACAGGTGAGTATTATAGTTCAGTTACAACATTAACAGGAACGAATGGATTTAACGAACCCAATGATCCTGATTTGATACCGTTTACTAGAGAACTTAGATACAATTATGCACCTGAGAATTATTTATTAACACCACAAGAAAAATACTCCCTCTATTTGAATGGAAATTACGAGCTTTCAAATGATTTGTCTTTCAGTGCTGAATTGCTGTTTAACCGAAGGAAATCAGAGCAAATGTTGGCACCTGATCCAATGTCTATTTACAATTATTATTCTCCTGTGATTGTTATTGGGAGTTCGAATCCGTATAACCCTTATTATGGTCAGGATTTCCGTTTGTATTCAATAAATAGAAGAATAGTAGAACTCGGAAATCGGTTTGAAAATCAAGAGTCTGATACATTTTTCTATAAAGCAGGATTGCAAGGACAATCGGAACTCGGGAAAGGATGGAAATGGAAGGCCAATATAACTTTTAATAAAAACAATGAAACAGAAAACCTCAGTGGATTAGTCGATACTGAACGGGTATTAACAGCTTTGGGAAACAATTGTACGGGAGACTGTGTTCCTCTCAATCTATTTGGAGGTTCGGGAACAATCACTCAGGAAATGCTGGATTATATTGCTTATGAAGGGTTGAGTGAAACTGATACTAAAGTAACATCATTTCAATTTCATGCTTCATCAACTCTGGCAGAACTTTCTTCTGGAAGTTTGGATTTGGAAATGGGTTATGAGTATAGAAAGCACAGCGGATATTACAGGCCGGATGCAGCTCTCATTAATGGAAATATTTCGAGTCGGCTTAATCCATATTATTTATTTGATGGTTCATATCATGTGAGTGAAATTTATGCTGACTTTGATGTTCCCTTGAGTAAAAAACTGGATTTATACACTTCTGCGAAACTGAGTAAATATGATTTTACCAATGTTGAATTATCAGGAGGCGTTCATTTCCGTTACAAGCCTTTAAACTCGCTGACATTTGACCTTGGTTATGCAAGAGTGAATAACGAACCAAAGTTGTATGAATTATTTATGCAGGAGTCCTTCATTGGCTTAATTAGCTATTATTTACCTGTTAATGAAGACTATTATCTCTCCACAAGAGGTAATGATGATTTGTCTTTGGAGAAATTTGACAACTTTAGTCTAAATATCAATTACAGACCACAATGGTCTGAAGGCCTTGAAATGGATTTTTTATTATTAAAACAATCATCTGATAATTTAGTTACACTCGAGTCGCTAAATTATTTGAGATCATCTTGCAGGTATTCAGGAGAACCTCTTTATTGTGATCGGTTTACTCCGATTGATCAATATACGTATGAAGCCGTAACTACATTTGTAAACGGAATCCGCTCATTCGATGTATTCAATATTGGTTACAATCTGAAATATAAAGTTTCTACAGATTCAGCTGAATATATATTTGCATTGAATAATTTATATATCAAAAATAACGAAATAAAAAGAGATTTAGGTGCAAATAGAGAGCATGTAATCAATTCAATTACATTAGCTGATTCATTAGGCGATTATGATGTGGAAAGAGAGATACCCAGATTAAAAACAAATTTTACAATTGATATGAAAATCAAAGATTTTTCTATAAATTATCAAGCCCGATATATTTCCGGTTTTGAAGAAGAATGTGATTCCAATTACCTAGCTATAGTACCAACCAACAATCCTAATGCACCTGGTGGAGTTGTACCGGAAGATTTTCAATGGTGTACATATGCTTCCAGCATCAATAGCAGTAATAACCGAAGACATGTCGGAGGCACAACATTCCACGATCTCAATTTTGAATACGACTGGAAACAATATGATTCAAAAATCATGCTTGGTATTGAAAATGTCTTTGATAAAACACCGCCTTTATCATCAACAGCCGATGCCAACAGTTATCTGACTCATATTTACAACGGAACAGGCCGATATTACTGGCTGAGGTTTTCTAAAGATTTCTAAACAATTAAACTCTAATCCAACGATTCAATATACTCACTCATTGTATATTGACCGTTGGATTGTTTGATAAGCCAGCGAGCCACATTGAGAGCCCCTTGTGCAAAGATTTTTGGGTTTTTAGCTGAGTGCTCGATCGTTATTTGTTCTGAGTCATTGTCTAATTCGATTTTATGGATTCCTGCGATTTCAGCTTCACGTTTACAAAAAATGTTAATATCTTCTAACTGATAGTGGTTTTCAGTTTCTTTTTTGATAATACCATGAGGTTTGATGCTTCTTGCAAGAGTGATTGCCGTTCCCGATGGCATATCTTTTTTATGAATATGGTGTATTTCGGTAATTTCAGCATTCGTCTCAACCAGCTTTGTGTAGCGAGTCAGCATTTGTTGAATTAAGTTGATAGAAATTGAAAAATTGGATGCCCACAGGATTGGGATGTATACTGCGGCTTTTTCAATATCTTTAAAGTGTTTTTTGGTTAAACCGGTTGTTCCTGTGACCAGAGGAGTTTTTGTTTCAATACAATGAGTAAGGACTGTTTCAAAGGCATCAGGGGTGGAAAAATCAATCCAAATATCTGATTTTTCGCAAGTTGTGTTAAATTTATCATTGGCATATTCAGATTTTTCAGAAACAAACCCGCAACTGAGCTCCAAATCTGAACTTTGCTCAATCAATTCACACAGTATTTTGCCAATCCGACCGCTGGCTCCGGCAATTCCGACTTGAATTTTCATTAAGATTTCAACTTATCCATAAAACTTTTCACGCTGTCGAACCAACCTTTTTCTTTAGGGTTATGTTTGTTTCCACCTTTTTGGATGGATTCGGACAGTTGCTTAATGAGCTTTTTCTGATGATTGGTAAGGTTTACCGGTGTTTCAACGTCCACTTTGCAGAACAAATCTCCGGTGCGATGTGAGCGAACTGATTTCACGCCTTTGCCTTTGATTTTAAACATTTTTCCTGACTGGGTTTCGGCTGGGATTTTCAGTTTAACTTCACCATCCAGAGTTGGAATATTTAAATCACCGCCAAGAACTGCGGTGGCAAAATCAATTGGCATGGCTGTGTATAAATCATCGTTGTCACGTTGAAAGATATCATGAGGATTAACATGAATATCAACGTATAAATCTCCGGGAACTCCGCCGGCAGGTGCTGCTTCACCTTCACCGGATAATCGGATTCTGTCACCATTATCGACTCCAGCAGGGATTTTGACGTTGAGAGTTTTGGTTTCTTTCTGGCGACCTTCACCATGACATTTTTTACAAGGATTCTCAATCATTTGACCTTGCCCTTTACAGGTCGGACAGGTTTGCTGAACTGAAAAAATACCTTGTTGCATACGAACTTGTCCGTGACCATCACAGGTTGTGCAAGTTTTTTTCTTGCCGTCTTTAGAACCTGTTCCATGACAGGTATCACAAGATGTCAATGTCGGAATTTTAATTTCCTTATTTACACCTGCAACTGCTTCTTCCAAATCCACTGTTACTTCAAACTGAACATCTCTTCCGCGCTGTTGACGTTGTCTGCGTCCGCTGCCACCGAAAATATCACCAAAGATATCACCAAAAATATCTCCAACATCAGCGCCATGAAAGCCACCGCCACCGGCTCCCTGATTGACTCCATCAGGACCAAATTGGTCGTATCGAGCTCTTTTATGATCGTCTTTTAAGGTGTCATACGCACGATTGACTTCCTTGAACTTGTCATGAGCTTCGGGGTCGGAATTTCGGTCAGGATGATACTTCATCGCTTTGCGTTTGAAGGCTTTTTTCAATTCCACTTTGGTTACGGTTTTTGTAACGCCCAATACTTCGTAATAATCTCTGTGTGACATTTTTAGCTAAACTCTTTTTTCGCTATTATTTCTAGTTATATTGAAATATAAAAGCCCTTGGTCGAAACAAAGTGCTTTATTGATAGTCAACTTTTTATGAAAAAGTTATCATTTCTTGTCGTCAACTTCTTCAAATTCAGCATCTACAACATCATCGTCTTCTGCATTATTGGTAGGAGCTTCACTTTGTGCACCGGCCTGTTGTGCTGCAGCTTGTGCTTTTTGCATGACCGGTGATAATGCTTGTTGCAAAGCTTCACTCGCTTGTTCGATAGCTGCTTTGTCATCCTGTTTCATTGCATCTTCCACTTTAGTGATTGCAGTTTCAACAGAAGCTCTTTCAGCGTCGCTAATCGCATCTTTGTTATCGTTTAACATAGTTTTTGCTGAGTGAACCATCGCATCAGCGGCATTTCTGGCTTTAACGAGCTCGTGGAATTTTTTATCTTCCTCAGCGTGCATCTCAGCATCTTTAACCATTTGGTCGATTTCTTCATCCGATAAACCGGAACCGGCTTTGATTTCGATGCGTTGCTCTTTACCTGTTGCCTTATCTTTGGCAGAAACATTCAAGATTCCGTTGGAATCAATATCGAATTCCACTTCAATTTGTGGCATTCCGCGCGGAGCAGGGCTGATGCCTGATAAATCAAAACGACCCAGAGATTTATTGGCAGATGCGATTTCACGCTCACCTTGTAAAACATGAACAGTCACCGCGGATTGATTGTCTTCAGCCGTTGAGAAAACTTGCGATGCCTTAGTTGGAATCGTTGTGTTTTTATCAATCAGCTTAGTCATCACACCACCCATAGTTTCGATACCCAATGATAATGGAGTTACGTCTAACAATAACACATCTTTCACATCACCGGAAAGAACACCAGCTTGAATCGCAGCTCCCATAGCAACGGCTTCATCCGGATTAACATCTTTACGAGGCTCTTTGCCAAAATAGTCAGCAACAACCTTTTGCACTTTCGGCATACGGGTTTGTCCACCTACCAAAATCACATCGCTGACTTCTGAAACGCTGATTCCGGAATCTTTCAGAGCTGTTTTACATGGCTCAATTGTGCGTTGAATCAAATCATCAACCAAAGATTCCAGTTTTGAACGAGTCATTTTCATGTTCAAGTGTTTAGGACCGGAAGCATCGGCTGTGATGTATGGTAAATTGATTTCTGTTTGTTCCGCAGAAGACAATTCGATTTTTGCATTTTCAGCAGCTTCCTTCAGGCGTTGTAAAGCCATAGGATCGTTTTTAAGATTAACTCCCTGGTCTTTTCTGAATTCTTCAACAATGTAATCAATGATGCGTTTGTCAAAGTCTTCACCACCTAGGAATGTATCACCATTGGTTGCTAATACCTCAAATTGTTGCTCACCGTCGATATCAGCAATTTCAATGATGGAAACGTCAAATGTTCCGCCACCTAAGTCATAAACAGCAATGGTTTTGTCGCCACCTTTTTTGTCCAAGCCATAAGCTAACGCTGCCGCTGTTGGCTCATTGATGATACGTTTGACTTCAAGACCGGCAATTTTACCTGCATCTTTGGTCGCTTGTCTTTGTGAATCATTAAAGTAAGCAGGAACAGTTACAACAGCTCCGGTTACTTTTTCGCCGAGATAATCCTCAGCAGTTTTCTTCATTTTCATCAGGATACGAGCTGAGACTTCTTGCGGAGCCAATTTTTTACCTTTGACTTCCACCCAAGCATCACCGTTATCCGCTGCAATGATTTTATAAGGAACTAAATCCTTATCTTTGGCAACAACATCCTCACTGAATTTACGACCAATCAGACGTTTAATTGCAAATAATGTATTTTCAGGGTTTGTTACAGCCTGACGTTTAGCAGGTTTACCAACCAGGATTTCACTTTCATCGGCATAGGCTACGATTGAAGGAGTGGTTCTGTCACCTTCAGAGTTCTCGATAACCTTTACACTATTGCCTTCCATGACGGCAACACAGGAGTTGGTAGTACCTAAGTCTATTCCTATAATTTTTGACATTTTCTGGACCTCTACAATAAGTTTTTTAAGTTCAACAAGCCCTTGAGTGTGCTTGTTTTTCTAAGATGGTACTAATGTGTGGTTGCTGATTTTTTTTTCAACCCTAAATTTGATTTGAATTCTGAAAAAAGCAGGAATTATTAACAAAACCGAATGAAATAATAAATAAATCATAATAGCAAAAATATTAGAATTTGCTAAAATACCCGAAGTTAAAAATTTGAGAATACTATGAGCGAAGTGAAACATCATAAATTGATTATTATTGGTTCCGGTCCGGCAGGTTATACGGCAGCAATTTATGCAGCAAGGGCAAACCTGAATCCGGTTGTAATTACCGGAATCGAGCAGGGCGGACAGTTAATGACGACGACAGAAGTGGAAAATTGGCCGGGCGACCCTGATGATATGCAAGGACCTGAATTGATGGCTCGTATGTTGAAACATGCTGAAAAATTTAACACTCAAATGATATTTGATTACATCAATTCTGTGGAATTACAACAAAAACCTTTTATTTTGAAAGGGGATTCTGCAACCTATAGTTGTGATGCCTTGATTATTGCAACCGGAGCGAGTGCCAAGTATTTGGGACTGGAATCCGAAGAAGCGTTCAAAGGCAAAGGTGTTTCTGCTTGTGCCACTTGCGATGGTTTTTTCTATCGTGATAAGCCTGTAGCGGTTATCGGTGGTGGAAATACCGCTGTTGAAGAGGCTCTGTATCTTTCAAATATTGCCTCAAAAGTTTATCTTGTGCATCGTAGGGATGAACTTCGTTCCGAAAAAATTCTGATTGATAGAATTAAAGAAAAAGCAGCCAACGGCAATATAGAATTTGTCTGGAACAATAATCTGGATGAGGTTGTTGGTGACAAGATGGGCGTTACTGGCATTAATGTGAAAGACAAAAACAGCGGTGAAATCAGACACATTGAAGTGGATGGAGTTTTCGTTGCCATAGGACACAGCCCAAACACCAAGATTTTTGAAGGACAACTGGAAATGAATCATGGTTACCTCAAAGTTCAAAGCGGACAAAACGGCAATGCCACACAGACCTCTGTAGAAGGTGTTTATGCCGCCGGTGATGTTTCGGATCATATTTATCGTCAGGCTATTACTTCAGCAGGGACGGGGTGTATGGCGGCGCTCGATGCCGAACGATTTTTAGATTCATTATGAACAATCTGCTCACACCATAACTGCAGTATTATAGTGCTCAGATGGTCACATATTAACCATATGCTCACATCTTGCGCGCTATAATACCTTGTTCTGATGTAATCATATTACCCCTAATGAACTAAAATATTTAGACGCATTATAAGTGTTAATTTTAATTTCCATAGCGGCGTTATAGTTGTACTCGAATGGTCACATATTTGAACATATGCTCACATTCTGTGCTAAAAACGCCTTGCCAGAGAGCAAAAGTACACTAATTGTTTAAGATTTCCTATACTCCAACAAATCCCCGGGTTGACATTCCAAGACTTCACATATTAATTCCAGAGTACTGAATCTGATCGCTTTGGCTTTGCCTGTTTTTAAAATTGAGAGGTTCGATAAAGTGATTCCCACTTTTTCGGACAACTCATTCAATGACATTTTTCGTTTTGCCATCATCACATCGAGGTTAATAATAACTGGCATGGTTATATGGTATATTGGTTTTCAGTTTGAATTTCAACACCTCTTTTGAACACCTGAGCCAATACATAAACCAGAGCTGACCACAATAGATAAGATCCATCGAGGTATTCAGCGCTTATTCCTATGGCGTTTTCCAGAGCTTTTAAGTAAGCATTGTGTAAGATAGACAATGCCCAAATAACCAAGATGGAAAAGCAAATTTTCTCCATTAAGCGGACAGTTGAATTATTAAATGGATTTGTTAAATTGAAACCTTTCAACAAATCAGTCATCAATAAAGCAACATAAGCTTGAGCAATAATCAAAACAACTTTATTGAATACAATGAAAGAATAGTGGATTGAGCTGTAGGCTTTATACATGGATAGGTCTAAGTCGAAATACATTTTCTCTGCTGCTATGTCGTTAAACCAACTGATTATATATGTGGTTAGAATAGCACCTGCCTTGATGAGTAATGCAATAAATACAAACCAAGCTAAAAAATGCATAATACTGAGAATTGTTTGTGTTTTCATTTTGTTTCTCTTAAAAATTGCTGATTATAGATATAAATTTATTGAAAAACAATAAATAAAATATGAAAAACAGAAATAATTTTTGGTAAAAAAATAATAGAGAATAACAAATAACACAAATTGGGATGGAATAAACTTAGCGGTAACAAACATGCACGCTTTTACAAATACTGAGAAATTCCTTCAATAAACTTCTTCTCATTGAACAATTCAGCTCGGCCTTCGCATGCTTTTTGCATTTTTATGGCGGTATTGATGTCGAGTTTATTGACACAGTCAATCAGGCTCTCAACAATATTTTCTTCATCAATGTAAAGCCCGTTTTCACCGTTAACGATGGTTTCGGTAGGTCCGCCGATTCCGCTGCAAATGACGGGTTTGCCGGCTGCCATGGATTCGACCGGAGATATACCAAAGTCTTCATCTTCAGGAATGTAGATTGTTGCAATCGAGTTAGCAATGATGCGTTTGAGCTTATTGTCCGAAATGGGTCCGGTGAAGCGAATATTACTATAACCTTTTGCCAGTTGTCTGAGTTTATTTTCTTCAGCTCCGCTGGAACATATAACCAGTTTTTTCTTTGGCATTTGTTTGAATGCTTCAATGATTTTATCTATGCGTTTCAGACTGTCCAATCTTCCTGTTGACAGGTAATAATCCTGAGGTGTGGAAAAATAAAACTTTTCGGTATCGCATGGAGGATGCACAACAATTGAGTCTTTGTTGAGATATTTTTGAATGCGTTGTTGTACAAATTTAGAATTGGCAAAAATCACATCCATCTGGTTCACTGCTTGTTCATATCTTGGTTTTAACCATTTTATGAGCAAATTCAAAGCGATTCTATGAGATAACGGAAACTGCTTTTGATAATAATCGAATTTGTCATATATAAATCGTGGCGGAGTGTGACAATAAAATAAATTCTTTCCGTTTGGGTGATTCTTCACCGCTAAAGGGGCGGTGACACCACTATAAATCGCATTTTGATAATTTTTTAAAAATTGTGTTTTGTTCTGAAACAAACGTGCCAGAAAGATGGAACGAATTCCGGGTAAGTTATTGTTAAGGTTTAAGTTATATTGAATCAAGTCAGGATGGAGTATATCCAGGGGAAAGCTGTTGTTGGAATGTTTGCCGTAACATAAGTCAGCCTGAATCGCATTGGTCAAAGTAATGACAAGCCTCTCTCCACCTCCTTTAATATCAAACATATCGTGCAGGACGATAGATTTTTGATTGATTTGAGTTGGAGCTGGATTTTTCAATTAATTAACCGTCCTCGAAGCACAAGTTTGCAGTTTAGCGGTGCATTGTATAAAATTATGACTCGTTGTCAAATCTGTAAAATATGAATTCGTTAATAGTTATTCCTGCTTTCAATGAAGAAACCAGTATTGGTGCGGTTATTGAACAGTTAAAACAGGATGGATTCAACGATATTCTTGTGGTTAATGATTGCTCGACCGATACAACAGCTCAAATTGTTAATCGTCTTGGAGCCGGACTGATTACTTTGCCGATTCAGCTTGGAGCATGGGGCGCGACTCAAACCGGAATTAAATACGCTTTAAGAAATGGTTATGATAGTGTGATAACAATGGACGCCGATGGTCAACACATGAGCGAAGGAATTAACAGGTTGATAGATACCCTTCAATCGGATCAATCCAATGTGGTTATTGGCACATATACCAAAAGATTGAGTAAGGCAAAACGAATTGCCTGGAGATTTTTTAAACTTCTGACAAATCTTAAAATTGAAGATTTAACCTCCGGTTATAGAATTTATGACCGAAAAGCAATGAAAGTTCTGTCTTCATCAGCAGCGACGATTTTGGATTATCAGGATGTTGGCGTTCTGTTATTGTTGCATAAGTCGGGAATGGTGATTACTGAAGTTGAAGTTCCCATGACTGAACGAAAGAACGGAAAATCCAAAATATTTTATTCATGGTGGATGGTTTTCAGATACATGATACAAACTACAATGCTTTGCATTGCCAAAACAGGCACGGTTCGATTGAGAAGCCTGAGAAAATAATATGAATTTCACAACTGCAAATATTACAACACTGATTATTGGTGCAGCATTGGCTTTGACTATATTTTATATGGTTAGAAAAAATCATCTGCACGGTCCTTTTGCAATCTGGTGGTTGAGTGTAGCCAGTCTTGCGATGATTCTTGCAATTTTCCCATCTATTGTAGATCGAGTTGCACAATTTGCAGGAATAAATTATCCACCAACTTTATTGCTGGTGTTAGCGGTATCCATTATTTTGCTAAAAATGCTCGGACTGGATTTACAAAGAACCATGCAGGAAAAGAAGATTCGTCGCCTTACACAAAAAATTGCTATTCTTGAAAAAGCTCTGAAAGATAAAAAATTAATCGACAAGGATTCATGAAAATTCTGCACATTGGTAAATACTATCCGCCTTTTCACGGAGGAATGGAAGTTTACCTGAGGGATTTGGCAGAACAACAAGCGAAAAGTCATGATGTAACCGTTCTGGCTCATAATCATCAATTTTCGAAACTGTTTTCAAATACAACTGAAGAAACTATTAATTCAGTTAAGGTGATGCGTAATAAAACACTCAAACCAATTCTTTTCGCTCCAATCATGTTTGGTATGAAAAGAACCGTTGAAAATATTATTGAGCAACATCAAATTGATGCGATACATATTTCCTGGCCGAACCCTTCGGCATTATTTTTGTTATTGAGCCGAAAAGCAAAATCAATTCCGTGGGTGATTCAATGGCAGTCAGATATGGTTACAGCAAAATCTTCAATTTTATTGAAACTGGCTTATTTCTTTTTTAAGCCATTAGAGAAAATGTTGCTTAAACAGTCTAGTAAAGTGATTGCAAGCACGCAGGAATATTTTAATTATTCGTCGGCATTAAAAAAATTCCCCGAAAAATGTGTTTTCATACCTCTAGGGCTTAAATTGAATCTACCAGAAATCAAGCAGGCTCATCTGAACTGGGCAAATACCCTTTGGGCTAATGCAAGTTATAAAATCTATCATATTGGTCGTTTAACCTTTTATAAAAACCAAAAGTTATTATTGGAAGCTGCTAAACTTCTTCCCGAGGCTAAATTTATCATCACAGGAAGCGGACAACTAGAAAAAAAGTTGCAAAAAATTATTAAAGAAAACAACTTATCAAATGTCGAATTAACAGGGAATTTAAGTAATCAACAGCTCAATGCTTTGTTGAAAACTTGTGATGCTTTCTGCCTGCCATCCAATGACCGTGCGGAATCCTACGGAATGGTTTTGCTTGAAGCACTTGCTATGAATAAAAGAATTCTGGTGAGCGATTTGCCCGGATCAGGTATGAAATGGATTGCTTCTCAAACTGAATTGGGCGAAACCTTTGATTGTAATAATGCCAATGATTTGGTAGAGAAAATTAAGGGTTCGTCTGTCAATGTTGAGTTGGACAGAGATAAATTTCACAAAACTTTCAGTATCGAAAGCTGTGCTAAAGAAATTGATGAAGTTTATCTGGAATTGTTCAAAAACTAAGTCTGTTCCCTTTTTAGAAATGAAAAAAGAAGGTGTTGCATTCAAATTTACTCTTCTTGTTGTTTTTTATGATATTCTTCATCATAGGGAAATTTGACATGTCCAAGCCGGATTAAAAATACTGCTAGAGCTAATACTAATAAAGTGACCCCAACTCCTAGCATCTCCCATGAATGAACTTCATTTGAACCTAGTATAATATGCCGAGCAAGTGCAACAATAGCTATGTAAACCGGAAAACGAACCGGCAACATATTTTTCTCGTAGTATATGCCAACCATTGTAATCACCTCTAAATAAATAAATAGCAGAAGCAAATCACCTAGTTGTACTTTACCTTGTTTATAAATAACATAGACTTCCTGTCCAATTGCTATTACTGTTGCGATAGCAACAATTAATAAACCACAAACTTCAATTATTGTTAAAAATTTTTTAAAAGGGTGACTGTCTTTAACTCGCATAATGTAATGTTTCATAAGTTATTTAATGTTTATTTTGGTGTCCACAACTCTATCTTAACACCGGCAGGGTCTATAAACCAGCCAAAAACGCCGTACTCTTCATCAACAACATCGTCAATGACTTCTGCTCCACCTTGTTTGACTTGTTCCAAGGCTTGTTTGACATCATCGACGATTAGATTAATCATAAATCCACGGTTTGATGGTTTGAGATAGTCGGTATCCGCTTTAAAAGGACTCCAAACACCATAGGCTTTTTCAGGAAGCTCCGTTGGGTTAAATGTTGTGCAGCCGTATTCATCCAGATTGAAACCAAGGTATTTGTTATACCATTGTTTGAGTTCTTCCGGGTTTTCACATTTAAAGAAAACACCACCAATACCTCGAACCTTAATCATTATTTCACCTCAATTTTTGCGAACTTTCTCTTACCAACCTGAAAAACAGCCTGAGTTCCGGATTGAATTTGTTGTTTGGAATCAGTAACTTTTTCACCGTTTATACTCACAGCATTTTGTTTAATCATACGCATTGCATCGGATGTACTGGCACATAATCCAGCCTCTTTCAATAACAGTGGTAAGCCAATTTCACCATTCTCTGCTGTAATTTCTAATTCAGGAATATCGTCAGGAATAGCTCCTTTTTGGAATTGATTTTTAAAGGCTTGCAATGCCTCCTGAGCGGATTGATTGCCATGAAATCGTTCAACAATTTCAACACCGAGAATAAACTTAATATCTCTTGGATTTCTTCCGTCCTGCATTTCCTGCTTCATTTTCTCAATTTCAGCATTGGATTTAAAGCTCAGTAAATCAAAATAACGCCACATCAGTTCGTCAGAAATTGACATGATTTTACCGAACATATCACTTGGTGCGTCTTCAATACCGATATAATTCCCCAGAGACTTGGACATTTTTTGCACGCCATCCAATCCCTCAAGCAATGGCATAGTTATCACAACTTGTTGCTCTTGTCCGAACTGAGATTGCAAACTTCTGCCCATCAACAGATTAAAGGTTTGGTCTGTGCCACCTAATTCCACATCCGCTTTCATGGCAACAGAGTCATAGCCCTGAACTCACGGATACATAAATTCATGAATTGCAATGGGCTGTTGGCTGCCGAATCTTTTAGAAAAATCATCACGTTCCAGCATTCTGGCGACGGTATAACGTGATGCCAAGTCAATCATTCCGGCAGAGCCCAGTTTGGTCATCCATTCAGAATTAAAAGCGACTTTGGTTTTTTCTTTATCAAGGATTTTAAAGATTTGTTCTTTATACGTTTGTGCGTTTTCGTTGACTTCTTCTCTGGTGAGAATTTTGCGAGTGACGTTTTTACCCGTTGGGTCGCCAATCATTCCGGTGAAATCACCTATCAAAAATGTCACATCATGTCCCAATTGTTGAAATTGAGCCATTTTGTTGATTAAAACTGTATGTCCTAAATGCAGGTCAGGAGCTGTTGGATCAAATCCAGCTTTAACGTGTAAAGGTTTGCCTTTTTTTAATTTTTTTTCCAGTTCTTCGAGTTTGATGACGTCTTCGGTACCACGAGTTAACAAATCCAGAGAGTCTTGTAGTGACATTTGTTTTCCTTTCTTTGAAAAAATAAAGTGAGGTATTTTACCTGAATTTCCCGCTTAATAACAATCTAGCTCAATAATTCATTGACGAATTATCCCAACTGCTATATCTTTAACAACGATTCAAAGAAAAAGCGTGCAAGTATTTGAAAAAGAAACATAAGCAGGCAGTTTTTATCGACAGAAACCGCAAAAGTCTCGGTCTTACCAATTCAGTAAATTCATTCGCAAACCAGGCTTTCAAGAAAATCAGTAGTGTTAAAAAAGCTCCGATTATCACAATTTTGGTTTTTGGAAGTTTGTTAGTTTTATTTGCTTTCAGCATTGATTCAACGGATAAAATCAGCAGACATAAAGAGTTCAAACTCGATATTCCCAGCAATCCTTTGATAAGTTTGACAGATCAAACTCTTGTTGACGAGATCAAATGGAAAAATATTGAGGTTCAAAAAGGACAATCTTTATCCAATATTTTTGATAGTTTAAATCTCAGTCAGTCGTTATTGTACAAAATCATCCATTTTGATAAATCGACCAAACATTTAACAAAAATATATCCCGGAGCGGTTATTAGCTTTGATATTTCCGATCAGGGTGAATTTAAAAAGCTGAAATACAATATCTCTGAGCAACAAGAGTTAATTGTGAGCCTTGAAGATAGTGAAATTTCGACGTCAACAATCGAACACGATGTTGAAATTCAGGTGCAAACATCCAATGGCGTGATTACCAATTCGTTATTTAATGCTGGCAAAAATGCCGGATTGACCGATTCAATGGTCATGAAACTGGCGAATATATTTGCTTGGGATATTGATTTTGTACTGGATATCAGGGAAGGCGATAGTTTTAGTTTGATCTATGAAAAAATTTATCAAGATGGTGAGTTTTTGAGAGATGGCAAAATCATTGCAGCATCATTTAGCAATCAGGGTGATGTTTATAAAGCGGTTGCTTTTGATGATGGCGAAGGTTATAGCTATTACAACCCAGAAGGCCGGAATATGAAGAAAGCCTTCTTGCGAGCACCTTTAAACTTTTCATATATCAGCTCTAATTTCAACCCGAAACGCTTTCATCCGGTTCAAAAAAGAGTAAAACCGCATCGAGGAATTGATTATGCAGCTCCGGTTGGAACACCGGTATATGCAGCCGGTGATGGTTCGGTTATTCGTTCTTCTTATGATAAATTCAATGGCAACCATGTGTTTATCCAACATCCGAATGGCATAACGACAAAATATTTACATTTTACAAAGCGAAATGTCAAACAAGGTCAGAGAGTCAAGCAAGGTCAGGTAATTGGAACAGTCGGAGCAACCGGCTTGGTCAGTGGTGCTCATTTGCATTATGAATTTGTACTCAACGGCGTTCACCGAAATCCGAGAACTGTTGAATTACCCAAAGCCAGCCCGTTGGCGAAAAATAAAATGCCTGAATATCTGAAATTTGCGACTCCTTTATTTTCGCAACTTGAAAGTCTGGATGTGGGTCAGATTGCTCTACAGGATAAAAAAGCCACAAAAAAAGAATCTTGAAATATTTCATCGGTTTACTTTCCGGAACAAGCGTTGACAGTATTGATGCTGCTTTAGTTGGTATTGGTGAAAACAAAATCCAGCTTGTTGAAACTCACAGCCATGATTTTTCGAGTGGTTTGCGACATCAATTACAACAACTGATAAAAAATCAGTCAATAACACTTGTGGAACTTTCTCAAATTGATTCACAACTGGCTCATGAATTTTCTGATGCAGTGATTCACTTACTAAAAAAAACTCAATTTGAAGCGAAACAAATTACTGCAATTGGTTCACATGGACAGACTATTTTTCATGAGCCGAATGGTGAATACAAAAACACGATTCAAATTGGCTCACCTCATCAGATTGCGGCTCGTTGCGGAATTGATGTTGTCAGTAACTTCCGAAATTTGGATATGGCTTATAAAGGGCAGGGCGCACCTTTAGCTCCGGTGATTCATCAGAAATTATTTCATAGTGAGACAAAGAATTATGCCATTTTAAATTTAGGCGGTATTGCCAATATTAGTTTTATTGGTAAGAATTATCCGCAACCCTCAGGTTATGATACCGGTCCTGCAAATTGCTTGCTGGATGAATGGATTTTAAAAAACAAGGGTGAAAAATATGATGCCAATGGACAGTGGGCACAAACCGGCGAACTTGATAAAAATCTTTTAAATCAATTGATTGGTGATAGATACTTTAATTTGCAAGCTCCTAAAAGCACCGGGCGTGAATATTTTAATTTAACCTGGTTATCCGGTTTTGAGAACTCCTTATGGAAATGTCCGGCAGCAAATGTTCAGAATACTTTGACACATTTGTCAGCTTTGTCAATCAGTAATGAAATCAAAAAAAGCCGTTTTCCTGTCGATGAGGTTGTAGTTATGGGCGGCGGAAGCAAAAACAAATTTCTATTGGAATTGTTAGGTATGTATAGTCAGTTACCGGTTCATTTGTCTGAAGATTTCGGTTTTGATGGTGATTGGATTGAGTCCATACTATTTGCCTATCTTGCCTATCTCCGCGTCAATCAAATCAAACTCGATTTATCTGCTATTACCGGAAGTCAAAATAGGATTCTATATGGCGATTTGATTCGTTGTTGAAATGCCTGAAATAATCCATTCGAAAATAAATTTTCACGCTCTGGCTCAATCTTTACACGATTGGTACTTACTCAAAAAAAGACAACTTCCGTGGCGAGATAATCGTTCAGCTTACCGAATTTGGATTTCAGAAATTATGCTGCAGCAAACCACGGTTCAGGCAGTGATTCCCTATTTTGAAAGATTCATCAAACAATTTCCAGATTTACAAACCTTGGCGAATAGTGATATTGAGGAAGTTTTGCAACTATGGAGTGGACTGGGATATTATTCTCGAGCCAGAAATTTACACAAAGCAGCGCAGTTGTTTGTTGAAAATGGTGGTATTCCAGACTCATATCAAGAACTCCTCAAGTATCCCGGTTTGGGAGACTATACTTCCAGAGCGATTTCATCCATTGCTTTCGATGAAAAAGTCGGTGTGCTTGATGGAAATGTCATACGGATTCTAACGAGATTGTTGAATTACAAGCAAAAATGGTGGAAGACCGAACACAAAAAATACCTGCAAGGTATTGCAGATAGTCTTAATCAGTTTGAATTTCCAAGCTCTGAGGTCAATCAGGCATTGATGGAACTAGGCGCGATGGTTTGTTTGCCACAATCACCACTTTGTAATCAATGTCCTTGGTCAGATAACTGCTTGGCACAAAGTCAAAAATCAATAAGTGAAGTTCCACTCAAACGGAAAAAAACTCCAAGCCAAATTTGGTACTGGCAACCAGAAATTTACTCTCGGAAGAATCAAGTTTTACTTGAGAAAAATACCAAATTGCCATTCCTTAAGAACCAGTGGCTGCTTCCCGGAAAATGTTCCAAACATGAAGAAAAACCGAAAGATTACACTTTTAAGCACTTCATTACTCGTTACAGTATTTATGTGAAACCCAAACAGTATCATGGCATCGAAGCTTTGCAGTTAAATAGCAATCAGCAATGGTTTGATATTGATTCAATAAAAAAAGTAAGTCCTAGTTCATTATTACAAAAGTGTTTAACTACTCATAAAAACATTGAGCAGAAAAACTAAATATCATTTTTGAATGAAATATAGTTAATAATATCAGATTAATGCTTTATTCAAATTATTAAGATTGTTTGAAACAGGTTATAATACGGTTAGAATTTGTAAAATGTTGATGCTAAAATCAATTTAACTTTATTGGGGAATTTAATTATGAAAAACAAGTTTATATCATTTATGTTGCTGTTGGCTTCTAATAATATATTTGCAAATCCAACAGCTCAGGAAATTGAAGATGAAATAACGGGCTTTTCATCAGAGCCGCAAACAACTCCAACACCGGACAGCAACAGTCGTTTGATTGCAATGGGAACTCTCGTCGATTCTGGTTTATTGCTTATTCCTGAATCCACAAATGATAGGGTTATGGCTTTTGATCCTATGACCGGAAATTTACTGGATGCGGATTTTATTCCATCAGATCCAACAAACTTGTCAACACCAATCCATGCCATTATTTCTTCAGATAGACAATCATTTCTTGTTTCAGATCAAATTGATGATGCAGTGCAGCAATACGATTTAAACGGAAGTTATATGGGGATTTTTGCCCCAGCTGGAGGTGTTGATAATAGTATTTTGGATAATGTGAGAGGAATTGCATTGGATTCGTCAGGAAATCTGCTTGTAACTGTTGGTGGAGGAGCAAATGATGATTCAGTTGCTCAATTCGATACATCTGGAAATTATACTGGTAATTTTGTTGCTAATGCATCTGGTGGTTTGGACTCACCTTTTGACATTTACTTGAGAACCAACTCTCAAGCATTAGTTGGAGGAATAACTAGTGATGCTCTCCACAGTTATGACATAAGTGGGAATTATTTGTCTGATTTTAGTCCTATAAATACTTTTCCTGAGCAGATATTTGAAACCAATTCAGGTAACATTCTGGTTGCAAATTTTTCAGGCACAGAAGAAGGAGTAGTAGAATATGATTCGGCAGGAAATCAAATTGGAATCTATGACCCCGCGAGTTTGGGTGGTTACCGAGGAGTTTATGAGTTACCGAATGGCAATATATTAACAACCAATGGATCAGGAGTTCATGAGATCGACAGGCTTGGGAATGTCGTTGAAACCAAAATATCCGGTGTTAGTGCTCGATTTATTGAATATGTTCCACCAGCTCCTGTGGCTGCACCTATACCTGTACCGATGTTATCTTTAAACACATTAATAATGCTTATTTTGGGAGTTGTTGGTATTGTTATTATAAGAAAATCAGTTAAATTCAATTAACGACCTCGTGATTGTACAACACTGAAAATCATTCGTTATAATAGGTTTCTTTAAAGGCAACAGACAGCGTTGCCTTTTTTTTGAATGAAATAAACACAGTAACTTAAGAAATCATGGCTAAAGATTATTTGTTTCACAACCGCAATTCCCCAATCTTGTTTTCAATTCCGCATGATGGCGATGTGATTCCGGATGAAATTGCAAAAAACATGAATGACTCTGCTTTAAAAACTCCTGACAGGGATTTTTATGTGTCTCAAATATTCAATTTTGCCAAGGATTTTGATATTAGTTTGTTGAAAACCAATATTTCCCGTTTTGTGATTGATTTGAACCGCCCGCCGGATAATGCTTCGTTATATCCCGGACAATCCGTTACTGAACTTTGCCCAACCACATTGTTTGATGAAAGTCCAATTTATAAAGCGGAGAAACCTGATGAATCAGAAATTGAGCGAAGAATTAAAACTTACTGGAAACCTTATCATCAGATTATCAAAGACAAGCTGGAAGTGATAAAACAGCAACATGGGTTTGCTATTTTAATCGACTGTCATAGTATTAAATCGGAAGTTCCACGATTTTTTGAGGGAAGGCTGACTGATATTAACATCGGCACCAATAGCGGGAAAAGTTGTGGAGATGAAATTATTCAGCGTTTTATGTCAGTTTTAGAAGCTCAGAATCGTTATTCGCATGTTTTGAATGGTCGTTTTAAAGGTGGTTATATCACACGGCATTACGGAAAACCTGAAGAAAACATTCATGCCATTCAAATTGAATTGTCACAAATCAATTATTTGGATGAAAAACATAATCGCTATGACTATGAAAAGGCTGAAAAATTGAAAACCGTATTGATCAGAGCGATTAACAGTTTATGCTAACTTTCAATAATATAACCTTATCGCGCGGTAAGAAGGAACTATTCAGTGATGTTAGCTTTATCGTCAATCCGAAATCAAAAGTCGGTCTTACCGGTGCAAACGGATGTGGAAAAACCAGTTTAATCAAACTGATACTTGGTGAATTACACGCTGATTCCGGTGAATTTTCAGTCTCTGATAAACTCCTCATTGCTCATGTCGCGCAAGAAATTTCCAATTCCAATCGTTCTGCAATTGAATATGTTATGGACGGCGATAATGAGTTCAGGGAGATTGAGGAACAGATTCAACAAGCTCAGGATTGTAATGATTCTAATAAGTTGGCAGTATTGTATGATTCTATGCAACAAATTGACGGTTACACCGCTAACTCCAGAGCGGCAAAATTGTTAAATGGTTTGGGTTTTTCAACATCAGATGAGCAAAAACCGGTCAATTCATTCTCCGGTGGCTGGAGAATGCGTCTGAACTTGGCACAGGCATTGATGTGCCGGTCGGATATTTTGTTGCTTGATGAGCCAACCAATCACCTGGACTTAGAGGCAATAATTTGGCTTGAAGAGTGGCTGAAACATTATGCAGGAATTATTCTGCTGATTTCTCATGACAGGGATTTTCTCAATGCTGTGTGTTCGCAAATTATTAACATTGAACATGGAAAAGCGACTCTTTATCAGGGAAATTATGACTCATTTGAAAGAATTCGAGCTGAAAAAATGAGTCTGCAACAAGCAATGTTTGAAAGCCAACAAAAGCAAATTAAACACATGCAATCTTATATCGACCGCTTCCGCTACAAAGCCAGTAAAGCGAAACAGGCTCAAAGTCGAGTTAAAGCACTCGAAAAGATGGAATTGATTTCAGCGGCACAGATTGATTCGCCATTCAATTTCAATTTTTCCAATGAAGGGTTTATTCCTCAGCAATTGTTAAAAATCACTGATGCATCAACAGGTTATGCTAAAAAAGAAATTTTAAAAAATATTAATTTGTTAATTCAAAAAGGAGAAAAGATTGGTTTGCTTGGCTTTAACGGAGCGGGAAAATCGACTTTAATCAAACTGATTGCCAAAGAAATAAATATTTTCAATGGTGAAATTGATTATGCCAAAGAATTGCGAATTGGTTATTTTGCACAGCATCAATTGGATCAATTGCACTTCGATTTGAGTCCGATTGAACATTTAAAATTGATTGATAAAAACATTTCAGAACAACAGGCAAGAAACTATTTGGGTGGATTTGCATTTCACAATGACATGGCAACGGATAATGTTCAGCACTTTTCAGGCGGAGAAAAAGCGCGATTAGTGTTGGCTTTATTGGTTTACCAAAAACCAAACTTGCTTTTACTGGATGAACCGACGAACCATTTAGACATACGGATGCGACATGCGATTAGTGTTGCTCTCCAAAGTTATGAAGGTGCGATGATTCTGGTTTCTCATGATAGGTATTTATTATCAACGGTGACAGATAAATTGTTATTAGTTGCGAATGGAGAAGTCCAAACTTTTGACGGTGATTTACAGGACTATTATCGCTGGGCCAATGACACCCGAAAAAATGCTGTTCAAACTGAAGAGGATGTTGAAGGGGAAGTTTATTCTCAAAATAATAAAAAACTACAGAGGCAGCAAGCTGCTGAATTGAGAGAATTACAGAAACCGTTGAGACAGAAACTTCGGAAAATAGAAACAGAATTGGAAAAATTACAAAAGCAAGAGCATCAAAACAATGAAAAACTCATGGATGAAAGTCTCTATGAGCCTCAAAATTCAGCAAAGTTAAAAGAAATTACTATCACTCAGAGCGAGGTTAAGAAACGAATTGTGGAGTTGGAATCTTCATGGTTAGAAATTTCTGAACAATTGGAATAGCTCATTTATTATTTTAATAAAAATTGATAAAACTCAAATAGTTATCAAATAATTGTGATATGATTTAGTGATGAAAAAGCATAAATACTTAGTCGAACCAACATTTCTGCGTAAATCGGACTATTCCTATGTCAATTACAATGGGAGTGATTTAGACTCTATTCTTTCCTTCTCGATAGGTCGAAATAATGGAGATTTAATTTTGCATCAGCAAAGGATTGAGGTTTATGCTCGTGATAATAATCCTGAGCTTTTATTTGGTGCGATTGTTGATTTATTTATTGCCCTGGGTGACAAAGGATTGGATTATAAAAAACGTATCTTGGACAGTTACGGTCATTTATTACCATCAAATAAGACTATGACGTTAACTCGATCTATGAACAGTGTGTTGAAAGATTCAACAGTTATTAAAGATTTGAAAGGCTCATTTCTTAGTTTAGGACTCGTGGGTGCGTTATTGTCATCGGCTCATTTGTCAGAGATTAAATAAAGTGACTAGGTTGAATAGTCGAAAAAATTTGAGGAACAGGTTTTAATTTATGGAATCTAAAAAATATTTAATGCCCACACCCGGCGGTTCATATTATTTCGTTCAGGATAGTGAAAAAACGGAATATAGAGATGTTATCAGACGTTTAGTTAACCATTCTTCTAGTCCCGAACTTTCAGAAACCAACTTACTGGAGATTTTTAATGTGAAAAGTTCTGAGAGTTTGCAAGATAAACTCAAAGAGTTTGAAGGTTTGAAATTAATTCAGGTTGTTGATAATCAATTCCAAGTACCGGTAGGAAATATCGAAGAGGATTTGGTGAATATTATCAAGTTTTTCTCAAAAAACGGAAAGTCTCTACTGTCTGATTCACAAGGTTTTTGTGTGGCAAATAATGGTTTTCCATCTGAAATGAGCGATGAAATTTCTGTTTTGTCGGCTGACATTGCGATGATGCATAAACGCCGTGCACTAGGCATAAATAGCCGTCTGGGGTTGAATTCACAAGCATGGTCAATTGTTGATGCGTCCGGAAACAGTCGTTTGGGTTTCTGGCCTTTGAATATTGAAGATGAAGTTTTTGTACTTGCCGTTGAAGGTGTTCCATCTTTTAATCGCCCTGAATTTGTTGAGTTGGTTTGGATGCTGTATTTGCGATACGGTAAGTAGTATATTTGATGAATCAATAAAAAAACCGAAATCAAAGGATTCCGGTTTTTTTATTACTTTTTTTTATTGAACTTTAGGTAATTAAGGTATCCATTAGGTCAATCATAAATTCGGCATCATCTTGAGATTGTTGTTCCCACTTGTTAAAGCCTAATGATTGCAATGTGCTTTTGCCTTTTTCGCTACTATGCATTTCAGCTAGTAATTCGCGCATATCATCAACTTCCAAATCAGAGTTTTCAAAAAAACTCGGACCAATCAAAAAGTTATGTCTTATGACTGAAATTTGACTGGTTACGATTGGTCTCAATTGGCTTCGCAGAAATTTTGACATATCTTCATAGCCTTCTTTGAGGAAAAAACCGGCATCTTCTTTACCATTGATTAGGTTTTTAGCAACCATGACATAGTTTTGATATTCGGTGACATTAATATTCGCGGGATTCAAGTCAGCGGGTTCCAGCATAATCATACCGATGGTACTGACTTCTGGATCACTTGCTGTGGCAATATTGCAGTTCTCTTTCAAGTCTTCGACTTTGTGATAGCTCGATTCACTATTGACGCAAATAATTGCTTCATCTGATTTATTCACCGGGGCGGCTATCGCAGTAAAGCCTTTATCCCGAATCAACATGGAGGCATCGTAGGGATTAGCATAAATTAAATCAATTTTCCCGGCTTTAATATCCTCTCTTTGTCTTTCAAAAGAATCGTAAAGCTCGAGATGAATAGACTCATTTGTTTGCTTTTGCAACCAAGTGTTGAAAATATACCAACCTGCAATATGATCCGGTGAAAAGTCCGGGCTGACGGTCATTGTGAATTTCATTGTTTCTCCTCCGCCAGTAACTTTTTATATAGTTCTGTGCATTCGTTAATCTTGGTTCTTGAGGGTTTTCTTCTCACTGATGCAAAACCAACTAATTTACCATCCCGAATATTGGGTACGACTACCGCATAAACCCAATAGTATTTGCCATCTTTTCGGAGGTTTTTTACATATCCACTCCATTTCGTTTGCGTGTTTATTGTATCCCACAAACCTTGAAATGCGACTGCCGGCATATCTGGATGTCTGAGTATGTAATGAGGAGCTCCAATCAATTCATCTTCGTTAAAACCGGACATTTCGATAAAGGCCTGGTTACAATGAGTAATAATTCCTTTGGTATCAGTTCTTGATACAATCAGTTTTCCCTCAGGAAAAGGAACTTCCTCATCAACTATTTCACGTTCGGCATTGGTATTGTCATAATATTTCAGTTGTACTTTACTCATGACTAACGCCTCCTAAATCATATCTGATATTTTCTTGGCAGCTCTTTTTACATCCAGAAAAATCAATCCCAGTTTAGCATTACTTTTTGCCATTACTGTTAGTACGGCATCTTCTCCGGCTTTCACCATCAACACATAACCATTATCACCTTTAATCAGTACTTGATCGAGTATTCCTCTCTCCAACTCTTGTGCTGTTCTGTCACCTAATGATAACATTGCAGCACTCATAGCACCAACACGGTCTTCATCAATGCTTGTTGGTAGTTGAGATGCAATAATCAGACCATCAGTTGAAATGATAGCAGAGGCTTCGAGGTCTGTTGAAGAGCTGTTGAGCTCAATTAATATATCGTTGAGCTTTTCTATTCTCATAATTTTCTCCTTATAAAACTGTTGGTGGTTTTGCAATATTCCAGAATGCACAAACCAGTATCGCGTATTCTAATTGATTTCTTGCAAACACTGCTTGATATCAATCAAGGATTCTTAAAGTAATTATAGTAAACTCTGCCAGAAAATACTGATTTTTAAAGGATAATTATATGTTAACCATTAATATTCTTTAAAAACAAGGAGTTCTCCGCATAATGCTGATGAGCCGGTGTTTCATCAAGAACCATTTCAGTCACTTTGTTGAGCATGAAACGAACTTCATCTTTTTGTCTCGTATCAACTTTCACTGTTAGAATCTCATCGTTACATTTGTGTCTGATTTCCTTGGATAATTGAGCCATGTTGTGCTCTTTGATATCGTAATGTGTAAAAGCAACCACTTTCATAGCATCCCGATTTCCGGATTGATCGATGATTTCACGATAATGTAAAAATTCGGCATAAGGAGCGACTGACGATAAATCAACCAAAATGACATAAATATTAGCCTTGTCAACAGTTTGATTTTGAACAAAATCATAGCGTTTTTGTCCGGGTGTACCATAAACTCTCAGTTTGGCTTTTGGTGTATTGTATTCACCAAAGTCAATTCCAATTGTTGTGTTTTGCTTTAATAGTCCAACAGTATCCGTCGCTTTGACTTCACTGGTAAGGATGTTATTATCGCAAGCAGAGCTGATGGCTGTTGTTTTTCCTGAACCCGGACGACCCAGAAACACGACTTTGAGTGTTTTCAATGCATCAGGGTTTCTCAATTCCATAATTTTTGTAGCAACATTTTGGCTTCTTGCAGGTGTCTTTTTAATTGTTTGAGAGGCTGAAGATTTGATTTCCTTTATGCTGTGCATAAATTTTGAAAAAGCATTCTTTAAGCTAAAGCCCATTTTGAAGTTGACACCTTTGCTATCCTTAAGTACCTTTGACTCTGAGATTGCGTTTAAAACTCCTAGAATTTTGGAGCTGTTTATTGGGTAACTGATTCTGTAAGTTAAAATTTCGCCTCCAATTCTTTCAATCAAATCGCTTGGATTCTTGCTAAGAATAACTTTGGCTTTAGTTCTATCATCAATATCTGCATTCGCTTCCTCATTCTCCCGAAGAAATATGACATCAGATTGATTATTGATACGATTGACAGACCAGTTGTCTTGCAGTCTTGATTTTAATAAATGACAATATGACGCTATAACGCCAACCAGGCTTTCATCCAGTTGAAGTAGAGATAGTGTTTTGTTAGCTTTTGACACGACATCACCCCCAGTAAAATTCGTGTGAACCAAAAAATTGGCTTGTAAATATTCTTAAGTGGTATATATTTCTAATCTAAATGATTTTCATTAAGTTTATTGTATGTAACAAACAAGTTTTATTCAAAGAACTTGATATGGTTCACATAATAATTGTTTTAATCATCAGGAAACTGAGATGAAATTCACATTTATTTAACTATGTAACGAAATTTGTCACAATTTGTAACAATTAGGCTCTTGACTTTTGATAAAGTTCAAATTTCCCTACAAATTCAATTTGTTCATCTGTCTGAATGTACTTGTGATTGATAGAACGAATCTTCTCTATGGCTTTAATTGCAGAGATTTTGTTAAGAAATATTAAGTTACATGCCAGCATAATTCCGGTTCTGCCCATTCCGGCTTTACAGTGATAAATAACGCTCTTTCCTTCGTCGAAATATTTTTGCATAAGTGATAGAAACTCAAAGGTTTTATCAATTTCTGGAACTCCCATATCTTTGATAGGGAAGTGAACCCCTTCAATCTGAAACTTTCCTAATTCATGCGGATCAATCGGCTTTTGTTGCAGGCTGACAAGGCAGTCAACCCCCAGTTGTTGCATAATTTTTAAATCATCTTCAAGTTCAGTCATTAAGCCGGGTTTTTGCATGCCTCCGAGTTGATTGGGTAATATCCAGTAAAACTCACAAATACTCGAAAATCGGCGCAATATGCTCAGTTGGTTTTCTTTTTTTACAATATCGTTCAGAGGGTTCGAGTACCATGCACTTCCACTTTGCAGAAATTCTTTTCCAAGTTCTGTTTGGGGTTGTTTAAAAAATTGATTCGTTTCAGTATGTTCATGCAACACTCCGCCACTTACTAAGGCAATGGAGTCACTGATTTCTTTTGCCTCTTCTTTGTTATGAGTGATTAAAAGCACGGTTGTGATTTCTTTGAGTTTTTTGATAACTCCGATAATAATTTCTTCATCCTTGAGCGATGTATTTGCCAGAACCTCATCAAGTAACAATAATTTGGGTTTGCTCGCAACCGCTTTGGCAATCAATAGCATTTTGTGTATTCCCATGCTTTGTTTAATTGCCGGCTTATCAAGTATATCCTCAAACAATTCCCAGATTCCAAGTCGTTGGAAAACTTCACGGGCGAAGTTTTTTTGTGCAGCGTCACTTTCAAGTTTAAGAAACTCTAAATCATCAGTGAAGTTTTCCAGAACTGTGCCGGTAAATAATCGAGCTTTTTGAAGCACATGACCGATTTGCTTTTCTGATAAGGATTTGTCAAGTCGTTCTCCTTCAAGATAAAACTTGCCTTTCTCCCAGTAAGATAGAGAAGGTGATTCCCTTAGTATCGCATTGATTAAAGAGCTTTTGCCGGTACCTGAAGGACCAAGAAGAGCCGTAACGCTGTTGTGTGTGAGATTGAGTTCATCAATCCTTAACATTTCTTCGTTTCCGTAGCCCAATTGAAGGTTTTTGATTTTTAGAAGAGTATCCATTCTGTGGATTATAATTAAAAAAAATGAACAAACTACTCTTTTTTTAGTGAAGTGTTCGACAATATTGACTTTAAGTTGAATTTTTCAACAATAATCACACTCAAAGTCAATAATTACTTAACCTTACAAGGTTTTTCAAGTATCATGCGTCCTCAAATTATTCGGCGGGCATTTTTCAGCTCCGCCAAACTCATAAAAATTAACAGAATGAACGATTATGACAGACTTATCTAAATACAGGAATATAGGAATTTTCGCTCACGTGGATGCCGGTAAAACGACTACAACTGAGCGTATTTTGGCATTAACAGGAAAAATCCACCAAACAGGCGAGACTCATGATGGCTCAGCAACAACTGACTTCATGGATCAAGAACGTGAACGTGGGATCACAATTCAATCGGCAGCAACAAGTTGTATGTGGAATGACCATCGTTTGAATATTATTGACACTCCGGGTCACGTTGACTTTACTGTGGAAGTTTATCGTTCATTGAAAGTACTTGACGGTGGTGTTGGTGTATTCTGTGGTTCCGGTGGTGTTGAGCCTCAATCAGAAACCAACTGGCGTTATGCAAATGATTCAGAAGTCTCTCGTATCATTTTCGTTAACAAACTGGATCGTATCGGTGCCGATTTCTATCGTGTAGTTGATCAGGTAGAGAATGTTCTTGGTGCTCATCCTTTGGTTATGGTACTTCCAATTGGAATAGAAGACGAGTTTGTGGGTGTTGTTGACCTGTTAACTCGCAAAGCATGGTATTGGGAAGATTCAGGTTCTTTGAATTATGTAATCAAGGATGTACCTGCTGATATGGCTGATAAAGTTGAAGAATATCGTGAAAAATTGATTGAAACAGCTTTGGAACAAGATGATGAAGCTTTGGAATCCTATCTTGAAGGTGAAGAGCCTAGCATGGAAAAAATCAAAGAGTGTATCCGTAAAGGTACAGGTACAATGGATTTCTTCCCGACTTATTGTGGTTCTGCTTTTAAAGATAAAGGTGTTCAGTTGGTACTGGACGCGGTTGTTGACTATTTGCCTGATCCTACAGAAGTTAAACCTCAACCTGAAGTTGACCTCGAAGGTAATGAAACCGGTAAATTTGCAATCGTTGATCCTGATAAACCATTAAGAGCATTGGCGTTCAAAATCATGGAAGACCGTTTCGGTGCATTGACATTTATCCGTATTTACTCAGGTAGAATGGAAAAAGGTATGCAAGTTCTTAATACATTCACAGGTAAAACTGAAAGAATCGGACGTATCGTGGAAATGCATGCTGATGAAAGGATAGAACTTGAAGCAGCTCAAGCTGGTGATATTGTTGCAGTTTTAGGTATGAAAAACGTACAGACAGGTCACACGCTTTGTGATCCTAAAGATGCGGCGACACTAGAACCAATGGTATTCCCTGATCCGGTTATCTCTATGGCAGTTAGTCCTAAAGACAAAGCAGCTTCTGAAAAATTATCAGTTGCAATCGGTAAAATGATTAAAGAAGACCCATCTTTCCAAGTTGAAACGGACGAAGATTCCGGTGAAACAATTCTGAAAGGAATGGGTGAGTTGCACTTGGATATTAAGATTGATATCTTAAAACGTACTTATGGCGTTGACGTTCAAGTGGGAGCTCCTCAGGTGGCCTATCGTGAAGCGATTACTCAGCCGATTGAAGATTCTTATACTCATAAGAAACAATCTGGTGGTGCGGGTCAATTTGGTAAAATTGATTACCGTATTGAGCCGGGCGAATTGGGTTCAGGTTATGTATTTGAATCTGTTGTGGTTGGTGGTAATGTTCCTAAAGAGTATTTTCCAGCGATTGAACATGGTTTTAAATCACTGATGTCTGAAGGTGTATTGGCGGGCTACCCTTGTACTGATTTGAAATTCACATTGATGGATGGAGCTTATCACGCGGTTGACTCGTCTTCAATGGCGTTTGAAGCGGCAGCAAAAGGTGCATATCGTCAATCTATGCCAAAAGCGGCTCCACAATTGATGGAACCAATTATGGCTGTGGATGTATTTACGCCGGACGATCACGTTGGTGATGTGATTGGTGATTTGAATCGTCGTCGCGGTATGATTAAATCTCAAGAACCTTCAACAACAGCTGTAAGAATTAAAGCGGATGTTCCATTATCAGAAATGTTTGGATACATTGGCACATTGAGAACTATGACTTCAGGTCGTGGACAATTCTCAATGGAGTTTTCTCATTATAACTCTTGTCCTGCGAATGTTGCGGAAGCAGTTATTGCAGCAGCGAAGGCGAGAAAAGAAGCTAAGAATAAGTAAATTCATTAAATTAGTTGTCAATAAAAGGCGTTAGCGAAAGTTAACGCCTTTTTTATTGCAAATAAGTTAGATAAAATATTGATTATGTTTTCTAAGTTACAAAAATTTTCAGAACAGCTGAACACCAACCGATTGTTTGAAACTTTCGTCATTGCTGTCATTATTTTCTCGGCCTTGGTTGTGGGTATGAAAACCTATGACATTCCTTCGAGTTTGTTTGGAATTGTTGAAATATTGGATTGGACAATTACCATTATATTTCTTTTTGAAATCATCATCCGCTTCATTGCAGAACCAAATAAATCTCAATTTTTCAAGAATGGCTGGAATATTTTTGACACTCTAATAGTTGTTATTAGTTTGATTCCTGCAGAAAGTACCGACATGGCATTTCTAGGACGCTTGATTCGAATTTTCAGAGTTTTAAGAATGGTTTCCATGATTCCTGAGCTACGAATTCTGGTGAATTCATTAGTGAAAGCCTTGCCACAATTGGGCTATGTCATGTTGTTGATGTTTATAATTTTTAACATATATGCAGCAATGGGTAGCACCTTCTTCAGACATATTAACTCTGAACTATGGGGAGATATTCTTATAAGTATGTTGACTCTCTTCCGTGTGATGACTTTTGAGGGTTGGACAGAAGTTATGTATGAAACTATGCAGGTATATGGGTTGAGTTGGATTTATTATCTGTCTTTTATATTCTTTACAGCTTTTGCTTTTTTGAATATGATTATCGGAGTTGTCGTTAATGTTTTGGAAGAAGAGCGTGAAAAAAATAAGGCAGATAAGGCGAAAAGAAGAGGGAAGCGCTACACTTGAAAGTTTATCCAAACAGTTGATAGAAATTCAAAAACAATTGTCAGAATTAAAAAATGAAAAAAGATTCCAGAGTTGGCTAAACAAGCAGTCTTAAGACTAGCAACAATTGATGACACAGATGCAATTCGCAAAGTGCATTATGATGCTTTTGCAGAGAGTGAACAACAACTAGTTGCTAAACTGGCTACAGATTTACTCGATGTCGTAACTAACAAAGACTCATTAACAATTGTCGCAGAACATGAAAATCAAATAGTTGCGCACATTGCATTGAGTCCAGTTAGCATAGAAGGGAGAGAAAATTGGCAAGGTTATATTTTAGCTCCGCTTGGTGTCTTGCCTGAATATCAGAAAAGTGGTTTAGGCTCTGAATTAATTGAAAAAGGCTTATCTATTTTAAAAGAAACTAAAGCAGAGATTATTTTTGTATATGGTGACCCCAAATATTACGGAAGATTCGGATTCAATACCGAAGATGCTGAAAAATTTAGTGCTCCTTTGATTTGGAATATCCTTTCGGATGGCAGGCAATGCCTTTAACTCAGACTGAGACTGAAAAACAACCTGTTAAAATCACATGTGTTCCTGCTTTGATGAATCCTGAGTTGTGGTAATTCTTATTAAAAAAGGGCTCCGGATTTTTCCCGAAGCCCTGAGAAGTTGTAGTTTATTTGGCTTGTAACCGAATCGCTCCATCCAAACGAATTACAGAGCCATTCAGATAGGTATTTTCAACGATATGTTTCATTGTGTCGGCAAATTCTGCCGGATTTCCTAAGCGTGAAGGAAAGGTACGGCCGCTCCCAATGCAGCTTTAACATCTTCCGGCATACCTGCTACCATCGGTGTCATAAATACTCCGGGTGCAATTGTCATCACACGAACACCAATGCGGGTGAATTCTCTTGCCATTGGTAAAGTCATACCGACGATTCCGGCTTTGGATGCAGAATAAGCCGCCTGTCCGATTTGACCTTCATAAGCAGCAATCGAAGCTGTATTTATCAAAACACCTCTTTGTCCATCAGCATCAGCTTCATTATTTTGCATAATGTTTGCGGCAGTTTTGCATATATTAAAACTTCCTATGAGGTTAATATTTATTGCTTTGGCAAAATAGTCGCTAGCCATAGGTGCTTCACGTCCTAATACTCTTCCGGCTGATAAAACACCGGCACAATTAATTGCGACATTAAGTCCACCCATGTTTTCATTAGCAGTTTGGCAAGCATTAATGACGCTTTCTTCATTGCTCACATCGGTTTTTACAAAAAATGCTCGTGAACCGAGTTCTCCAAGGACTTCTTTGGCAGCATCTTCGTTAATATCCAGCAATGTAGCACTTCCCCCTTCGGAAATAATTTTTCTGGCGCAGGCCAGTCCGAGTCCGGAAACACCGCCGGTGATAATTGCTTTAACACTATTGATTTTCATAATTTACCTTTATCTTAAATATATTTGTCTAAATTAATTCTTTGCATGATATAGCACAGACAATCTTGTCTGATTGCTGAAATTTTTTGAGTAATCATTGATGGGATAAACTTGGTTTTGGAAACAATCTTGTTTTGCTTAACTTCAAAGTAGGTATCAGTTACATCGTTTCCATTTTCATCGGTGACGATGAATGGCATGCATTCTTGCTCTTCCAGTTTTGAGCAGAGATGTCCAAACGCCTCTCCTGAATTGATTTCGTGGAAATTCAAGACATCCAAGTCTTTTGTGAGCATAAAAGCATGGTCGTGTTGTTCATAGCTGATGTCGATTTCGGGTTTAACTTTGACTGTTGCAACAATTTTATAAACCTTTTGGTGTTCCAGAATTCCCGGAACGTGAGATAAGTTGGTTTGTTCCATGAGTAATTCCAAAAAAGTATGGGTTTGTTCAGTTCCGTCTGATGCTCCTGACAAACCACACTCAACAGTTACAGACGGACAAAATGGAGCAAAAGCTCCTGACTGAATTCCATAAGGACTGGTGAAATAAATCATTGTGTCAGAGAATAATGAAGCTAAATTGATGAAATCTTTGTTTAAAACATTGATGCCCGAATAGTGAGGATTTCTGCCCGAATTATTATGGATATCCACACTGGCAAACGGATTCAGTTCTTTCATGATTTCAGTAATCTCCTGCATTGTTTTTGCAACAGGATATTCTTGCTTGAAGAAGGTATTTGGCCAGGATCGATTAAAGTCCGGTTGATTGTCCAATGATCTTACGTTATGTCTGGCTGCTTGTACATTTCCAAATAAAATACTAATCGAACGATGTAAGCCTTGTTTGTGGTTATTCAAATAATCCCGTAAGGCATCCCAGCCGGTATGTTCATCTCCATGTTGCAGGATTGATATAAAAACCGGTCTCTTGATTTTACCTTCCAAATGAACCAATGTATGATTATCAATTTTTTTGTAAAGTTGATCAGCATTCAGCTTTAACAAGCCTTCAGGCAAACTATCAAGTTGTCTTATCATAAATATTGAACTTTCCGGAGTTGAAATATTCTAAAATTCCGCAATGAGGGTGCGGGGTGTAATTTCTTGATTTTTGAATCAAAATTTAGTAAAAATAGCGACCCAATATTCTAACATAAAAGTTGTTTGTAATTAAAAATATATTTTGAGGGAAACATGATTGAATGTAAAAATCTAAGTAAAAGATTCAACCAGTTTGTTGCAGTGGATGATTTGTCATTTGTTGCAAACAAGGGTGAAGTTCTCGGTTTTCTTGGTCCAAATGGTGCCGGAAAATCAACAACCATGAAGATGATTACCGGTTTTTTACAACCGACTTCCGGAAGTGTGAAAGTTTGTGGTATTGACCTGTTTGAAAATCCAATTGCTGTTAAGCAAAAGATTGGTTATTTACCTGAAGGAGCTCCCAGCTATGATGAGATGAAAGTTTGTGACTTCATCAGATTTATAGCAAGAATGCGGGGAATCGACAAAAGTCAAATCAACACCAAAGTGGATGAAGTTGTTGATCGAATCAATCTGGCAAAAGTCTATTATCAACGTATCGAAACACTTTCAAAAGGGTTTAAACGCCGAGTGGGTTTGGCACAGGCAATTATTCATAATCCGGAAGTGTTGATTCTGGATGAACCAACAGATGGTCTGGACCCGAATCAAAAACATGATGTTCGCGAGTTAATAACATCAATGGCAAAAGATAAGACTATAATTATTTCAACACATATTCTCGAAGAAGTTCACGCGGTTTGTGATCGGGCTGTGATTATTGCTGATGGTCAAATTGTTGCCGATAACACGCCGGGTGAGTTGGAAAACATGTCACGATTCCATAATGCGGTTACATTTGATGCCAATATAGATTTTTCTTTATTGGACGAAATTAAAAATCTGAGCTGTGTTAGAGATGTTGAATTTGACAGCAAAAAAAGCAAGACAACAGTATTTCCGGCTCAGGGAATTTACATTTTTGATGAAATTAGTGACTTTTTGAAACAGCACAACATTTCTGTGACTCGTCTTACAATGGAAGCGGGAAGATTGGATGAAGTGTTCAGAAGCATTACTTTAGAAAATAAGGAGGTGGCATAATGAGTCCTATGAACGCAGTTATCAGACGTGAATTGCAAGGTTATTTTTCAACCCCGATTGCTTATGTTTTTATTGTTATCTTCTTAATCCTCAGTGGTGTGTTTGCATTTTATCTCGGAGGCTTATACGAGCGGAATCAGGCTGATTTAGCTCCGTTTTTCGGGTTTCATCCCTGGTTGTATTTATTTCTTGTACCTGCTGTGTCAATGCGGATATGGTCTGAGGAACGTCGAAGTGGCAACATTGAGTTGTTAATGACATTACCGGTTTCACAGAAAGATCTGGTGCTTGGAAAGTTCTTCTCATCGTGGATATTTGTTGGAATTGCCTTATTTTTGACATTTCCAATCTGGATATCAATTAACTATCTGGGTGAGCCGGATAATGGCATGATATTTGCCAGTTATATCGGTAGTTTTCTTCTGGCAGGGGCTTTTCTTGCCATTGGTTCGTGCATTTCGGTTGCCAGTAAGAATCAGGTGATCGCATTTATTCTGACGGCGGTGATATGTTTTGTATTTTTGCTCGCCGGGTTGCCATTAGTGTTGGATTTCTTCTCATCATGGATGCCTCAATTCATGGTTGATACCATTGCCTCCACCAGTTTTCTCAGTCACTTTGGCAGTATCAATAAAGGAGTGTTGGATTTAGGTGATTTGGTTTATTTCGTTATGGTCATTAGTCTATGGCTTTATGCGACATCAGTATTGTTAGACATTAAGAAAGCGGATTAAGGAGGAAAACATGAAATCTAATGCAACAAAATTATTGATACTTTTGGCAATTTTTATGCTGGGTTCAATTATTATCAGCCAGTCGGGAATATTTTCCAGAACCCGACTCGATTTAACCGAAAACAAACTGTTTACTTTAAATGATGGAACCAAAAACATTCTCCAGAACATTGAAGAAAATGTTCATCTGAAACTTTATTTTTCTGATGAAGCAACTCATAGCATTCCGCCGCTGAGAACTTATAAAAATACAGTTATGGATTTACTGAATGAAATGCAACGCTATGCGGATTCAAAATTACAAGTTTCCTTAATCGATCCGAAAATATTTTCACCGGAAGAAGATGAAGCCTCGCAGTATGGTTTACAAGCACTGCCCGTTGGCGATGGCGGTGAAAATGTGTTTTTTGGCTTGGTCGGCGAAAATACTTTGGATTCTGTTGAAGTGATTCCTTTTTTACAACCGGATCGAGAGTCTTATTTGGAGTACGATATTGCACAATTGATAAATAATCTCAATAACCCTGAGAAGAAAACAATTGGTATTATGAGCTCAATAAATGTTCAGGCGAAGTTTGATCAGCAAACCGGTGAAAGAGTCGAAGCACAGGTTTTTGCCACACAGTTGGAAAAGGATTACGAAGTCAAAAATATTGAGATTACTGCTGAAGTTATTGATAGTGATATTGATGTATTGATGCTGATTCATCCTAAAACTTTGAGTGATAAAACATTATTTGCCATCGATCAATTTGTAATGAAAGGTGGAAGATTATTGTTATTTGTTGACCCGCATTCTCAAGCTGAAGATGTTCCGCAGGATCCACAAAATCCTATGGCTGCTTATCAGGCTGATAGAAGTTCCAGTCTTGATAAATTGTTGAATGCATGGAATGTCAAATTCGATCCGAAGAAAGTGATATTGGATGATAAATTTGCGCTCAATATTCAAACCAGCCAAGGCGGGCGACCCACCAGACACCTTGCATATTTAGCGTTGGAGGGTGAATCTTTTAATACTGAAGATATTGTTACTCGCGAACTGAGTACAGTTAATATTGCTGCTTCGGGGTATTTTGAAGGAGAAAACTTACAAGCCATTTTAAGCAGTTCAAAATTGGCTTCTACAACGGATACTGATAAACTCAAGTTTTTGTTTGATCCTTCAACATTATTTCAGAATTATCAACCGGATGACAAAAACTATATTTTGGCAGCCAGACTCAGCGGTGAAATTAAAACGGCTTTCCCGGATGGAATCGAGGGTGTGAGTAAGGAATCGGTAGTTCAAACCTCAGAAACTCCTAAAGTGGTGCTTTTTGCAGATACTGACTTTTTATTTGATCAGATGTGGGTGAGAAGTCAGAATTTCTTTGGCCGCAAAGTTTTTTCTGCGTTTGCGGATAATGGCAACATGATAATTAATTTATTTGACAACATGGCGGGTAGTCCTGATTTGATAAACATTCGGGGAAGAAAGAACTCTGCCCGACCTTTTACCAAAGTGATGGAAATTCAAAAGGCATCAGATAAAAAATTCAGAGAGCAGGAAAATGTGTTGAAACAAAGACTGCGTGAAACTGAAGAAAAGCTCACTCAAATTCAACGTGAAAAAGGACAGCAGAATCGTTTGATTCTCAGTAAAGAACAGGAAGAAGAATTGAGGAAGTTTCAGGATGAAAAACTGGAAGTCCGTAAAAAGCTTCGTGAGGTTAGACGTAACTTGGATAAAGATATCAAAGACTTGGGTAGTAATTTGAAAATTATCAACATTGGCTTGATGCCATTGCTAGTGAGTTTGTTTGGAATTTATGTTTTATGGTTACGCCCTAGAAAAAAAGGAGGTCACTATGAAAAATAACGCACTATTGGTTGGAATTTTATTGGTTTTGGCAGTTGGCAGTTATTTTGTATTATCGGATAAGGGAACTGATAATGATACTACCCGGTTGTTAGTTCCTGAACTGCAAGATCAAATCAACGAAATTAACGGAGTTGTTATCAGTAAAAATGATAAACAGGTTAGTTTGTCAAAAAAAGATGGAAACTGGGTAGTTGCTGAGCAACAGGGCTTTATTGCTGATGCCAATAATGTGGCAAACCTGCTTTTGGAACTTCGCAAGATGACGTTGAAGCAAAAGAAAACATCTAATCCTGAAAACTATCACCGTTTACAACTGGATGAAAGTGGCGTGCAAGCAGCTACAAATGTTGTTCTAAAAGTTGATGATATACAATTGGTGGAAATTGCGATTGGGAAAAAGTCACAAACAGGAAGAGGAACTTATGTCAGATTAAATTCCGATGAGCAAACATGGTTAGCGAGTGGTTCACCAAATATCAAGTTGGAAAGCAAGGATTGGATTGTGACAACCATTCTGGATATTGACAGCAGTTTAATAAAATCGGTGAGTTACAAATCAGAGGATTCAGATTTTAAATTAAGTAAATCATCACCTGATGAAGAAAGTTTTACTTTAGAAAATACTCCCGATGATAAACAAATTAAATCTTCAGCGAATTTAAGTGATTATGCAAATGGTTTGCAAAAATTCAGTATCAGCAAAGTGATTGATAAAACAGAATTTGTGAAATCAGACTTGAGTGTTCAATTTGAAGAGTTTTCCGGAACATATTACACTCTGGAAATGGCTAAAGTTGATGAAGATTATCTTTTGAATCTGAGTCTGGCAAATGCAGAGTCTATTCCTGAATTTGTCAAAAAACTGCAAAACTGGACTTATGTCATTCCTTCCTATAAGTTTGATGCTTTGAATAAAAAAATTGATGACTTGCTGGAAGATAAAACCGAAGTCGGTGCAGATGACAATGCAGAAAGCTAGTTTATCGAAAATTTCATTTATTATTGCCGCTGTCTATGGAATGACGGCGGTCATTTTGGCTGCAATGGGTAGTCATTTTTTCAATATCGAAAGAGGTTCCGCTCAGTACTTGTTATTCAACAATGCGGTTATATTTCAGATTTTGCATGCAATTTTATTATTGTGGCTCAGCACATTTAAAGAACCAACTTTTTGGATTCGCTCTGCAATTGTCAGTCTGTTGACAGGTATTTTGCTATTTTGTGGTGGTTTGTTCATTTTGGTGATTATCGGTAAAACGGCTATATCGTGGGTTACTCCAATTGGTGGAAGTTTGTTGATTTTGGCATGGTTAAATTTAAGTATTGTGGGCTTTAAAAACTTTTTTGAACAAAACTAATGAGGTATATTCATAACTAAAAACGGTGATAATGTAGCTTAAATTGGCTATCTTTTTCTATAAAAATCAATCTGTAGTATGACTAGAGATTCAATTTTCATAAAAAAAACCTAGCTCAATTTACTTCTCCATCTCATCCGCCCTTAGTTATGAATATGCCTCAAATAGCTTTTGTAATTTCTTCCCAGAGGTTGCTTTATCAGACAATAAAAGTGACAATAACGGGTTTTGAAAACCTATTAAATCCTGATATGTTCGATTATAAAACTCTCGCAGTTAAAGGAGTGCAAAAACTCAGTCCGTATATTCCCGGAAAACCGATTTCCGAACTGGAAAGGGAAATGGGAATCTCCAACATCATCAAACTGGCTTCCAATGAAAACCCTTTGGGTTCCAGCCCGAAAGCTATTGAAGCTATGCAAAAAGTGATTACGGAAATTGAACTCTATCCGGATGGTAACGGTTTTGAATTGAAAAAAGCCTTATCAGCCAAGCATAATATTTCAATAGATGGTATCACTTTGGGAAATGGCTCTAATGATGTTTTGGTGTTATTAGCAGAGGCTTTTCTTACGCCCGAACTGAATGCGGTGTATTCACAATATTGTTTTGCCGTTTATCCGTTAGCAATTCAGGCTGTTGGCGCCACTCATAAACAAATTCCGGCAAAAAGCTGGGATAGCGATTCGCCGTTAGGACATGATTTGGAGGCAATGTTTGATGCCATTGATGAAAACACACGACTGGTTTTTATTGCGAATCCGAATAATCCAACCGGCAATCATTTATCAGAATCCGAGTTGAAAAACTTTATTGCTAAAGTTCCTGAAAATGTGATAGTTGTGGTTGATGAAGCCTATCTGGAATATTCTTCAGATGATGAAATAGTTGACGCCAGTCTTTGGCTTTCGGAGTTTAACAATTTAGTCGTTACCCGAACATTTTCCAAAGCTTACGGATTAGCCGGTTTGCGTGTGGGTTATGCCTTGAGCAATCCGGATATTGCTAATGTTTTAAACCGCATTCGTGAGCCGTTTAATGTCAATTCTTTAGCTTTAGCTGCGGCACAAGCCGCGATTGATGATAAGGATTTCTTGCAAAAATCACTGGTTGAAAACCGTGAAGGCATGCAAATACTGCAACAAACTTGTGAAAAACTGGATTTGCGTTTTGTTCCGTCAAAAGGAAATTTCTTGCTTGTTGATTTTGCCCAAGAATCCTCAGGAATTTATATGGAATTGCTTAAACGAGGAATTATCACTCGCCCGGTCGGAAATTATGGATTGCCTAATTATCTGCGCATCACCATTGGCACCCAAGCGCAAATGCAAAGGCTTGATAAAGCCATGGAAGAAGTTTGTGGCTGAAATTAAAAATACACTGATTTCAACTCCGCAAAAGAAGTTGGAATTAAATTGTGATGTCGTTGTACCGGGTGATAAATCCATATCTCACCGTTCTATGATTTTAGGTGGATTGGCTGAAGGTGTGACCGAAGTGAGTGGTTTTCTGGAATCAGCTGATTGCCTATCCACCATGCGAGCGATGCAAAGCATGGGTGTGAAAATTGTCAAAAAAGATGATAAATATTTTGTTCATGGAATCGGGAAAAATGGTTTAAAACCACCAAACTCCGGCAAAATTGATTGTGGCAATTCAGGAACAGGAATGCGTTTGCTTTCAGGTGTTTTAGCCGCACAAAATTTTGAAAGTGAAATATTAGGTGACAAATCATTAAATTCACGTCCAATGGGACGAATTATAAAACCCTTGGAAATGATGGGAGCAAAAATTGAACCTGATGAAAATGAAACCGCCCCATTGAAATTTTCACCGATTGAAAAGCTTAAAGCTATCAATTATCAATCGCCGATTGCCAGCGCTCAGGTGAAATCCTGTATTTTACTTGCCGGTCTTTATGCCGATGGTGAAACAGTGGTTTCAGAACCCAAATTATCCCGAGATCATACCGAAAATATGTTGCAAGGATTTGGTTGCAAGTTGAGTGTGGATAAGCAAAATCTAACTGTCAAAATGCAAGGTGGACAAACACTCAAAGCCACTAAAGTTGTTGTTCCGGCAGATATTTCATCCGCGGCGTTTTTTATGGTTTTGGTATGCTTGTCGGAAAATTCGCAACTCACTTTTAAAAATCTATGTGTAAACCCCAGTCGTTCGGGTGTGATTGATATTCTTAAACGAATGGGTGCCGATATTTCTATCGTGAATGAAACAGTGCAGGCAGGCGAATCCATTGCCGATGTGGTCGTCAAATCATCACAACTTCATGGTATCGAAATTCCGCATGAATACATCGCTTCAGCAATTGATGAGTTTCCGATTCTGTTTATTGCAGCTGCTCTGGCAAAAGGCGAAACCAAACTCACCGGAGCGATTGAATTACGTAAAAAATAAAGCGACCGCATCACTGTTATGGCGGATGGTTTAAAAACATTGGGTTGTGATTGTCAAGAACTGGAAGACGGAATCATCATTCAAGGCGGAAACTTATCTGGTGGTACTGTTGACTCAGAAGACGACCATCGTTGTGCCATGAGCTTTTTAATCGCCGGACAATTTGCAGAAGGAAATATCACAGTAAAGAATTGCGAAAACATTATGACATCTTTTCCGAATTTTTTGGAAATTTGTCATAGCCTCAATTTAGAGATAAGATAGTAATTTAATTCTCAGACTCAAAATATTTGCACTATTTAATAGTGCTCAATGTACAAACAATACTATTGAAAGTTGAAAATTTCTTTTGTAATATATACGAAAATAACAAATCCATTAAAATATTAAATTGGGATGTGGTACTGAGGGCCTAAGTTAGTAGGTTTGTTATTACTATTTTTCAAATTATATCACTATTAATGAAACTTGACCATTACACTTTTGGCACGCCATAATTCTTTTTTCAGCCTTTGGATTTCTTGTTGCTCAGCTGTCATTGCTTGAGTTCCTTGGGGTGTTTTTCCGTGAATTTCATCAATATATTGCTTTTTCCAGCGACTGACCGCTGTTTGACCAGCACCTGATATATCCATGACTTGCTTGTAGGTATAACCTTCTTCAACCATCAATTTGGCATAATCACGACGCTGCTCAACCGTAAATGATAATCTTTGTTTCTTTGACATTATCTAACCTCTGTTTTCAGTATTATATAGGCTAAAAATGTGTCCGAGTTTATTAGACCACTACAACATCAATAAAGTTATTATTGAAGTACCACAAGTGATATTTTGTAATGAGTTTGAATAATCGTGGTCTATTTGAAAAGCAAGGAAGCTCTTATTTATTCTGCAGGTTGACATAAGTCATATATTTGCAGATAATGCACATATAACAAATATATGTGAGGTTATCTATATGGCACAGTTGCATTTTTATCTTCCTGATGCTTTGGCAGAAAAATTGAAGAAAAAAGCCGAAGAGTCACATTTATCTGTTTCAAAATATATTGCTGAACTTGCTAGAAAGGAGTTGGAAAACAAATGGCCTGAGGGGTATTTTGAACTTTTTGGGGCTTGGGAGGGTGAAAAATTGAAAAGACCTAAGCAGTTGTCCTTTGAAAACAGAGAGTTGTTCGACTGATGTATTTACTTGATACGAATGTGTGTATTCATTTATTGAATCATAGTCACTCATCAATTCATGATAAGTTTATGCAACAATCTCCTTCTGAACTGGCACTATGTAGTGTTGTGAAAGCAGAACTGATTTTTGGGGCCAGAAACAGTTCTAAAGTGGAGTCAAATTTAAAATTATTGAAAAGTTTTTTTAAACCCTTAATCAGTCTTCCCTTTGATGATAAAGCAGCAGAAGAATACGGTATTATCCGAGCAGATTTAACTCGACAGGGTAAGATTATTGGTCCTAATGATTTAATGATTGCATCCATTGCAAAAGCTTTTGATACTACATTAGTTACGAATAATACGAAAGAATTCTCAAGAATTTCAAATTTAAGAATTGAGGATTGGCAAGAGCAATGAACGCAAAAAACATACCAGTCATAACCGTCGATGGCCCTTCCGGAGTAGGAAAGGGCACTTTGGCGTCTTTATTATCCAATTATCTGGGCTGGCATTTGCTGGATAGTGGTGCGATTTATCGAGCGATTGCTTTAAAGGCTCTTAAAACTGAAACAGATCCAATAGATGTTGAAACGCTTGTCAAGTTGGCCGGAGAACTGGATTTATCGTTTCAATCTATCCCGGGCGAACCTGCTTCAGTATTTCTGGATGGTAAAAATGTCAGCAATGAATTAAGAACAGAAACATGTGGTGCTATGGCATCCCAAATTGCTCCAATTGCTGAAGTCAGAGCCGCTTTATTACAACGTCAGAAAGATTTCAGACAAGCTCCCGGTCTGGTTGCTGATGGACGCGATATGGGCACTGTTGTCTTCCATGATGCACCAATTAAGTTCTTTTGACCGCAAGTGCCGAAGAAAGGGCGAAAAGACGCTACAAACAGTTGAAAAACAAAGGGGTTGATGCTAATATCCGCGCTCTTGAAAATGAGATAGCGGCCAGGGATGAAAGGGACAGCAACAGAAAAGTCTCTCCACTAGTGCCGGCAGAGGATGCAATTATCATTGATACAAGTGATATGAGCATTAATGAAGTTTTTCAGTATTGCCTGAAAATTATCAAAAAAACATCTGAATAATCTCTCAAAGAATTTAAAGTTTAAGTCGTCATCGGCAATGAGCAAATCACAGTCAGATGATGTTTACTAACGAGTATTGTGCAAAAACAATACAGAAACCCGATAAGACATTAAATATGAAATTTGTCTTATCATTGAAAGAGCTAATATATGAGCGAAAATTTTGAACAGCTGCTTGAGTCAGACCTGACTACAAAAAACTTACTTCCCGGAACTATCATCAAAGGTAAAGTCATTGACATTGAAAATGGCTATGCAGTTATTGATGCGGGTTTGAAATCTGAAGGTGTTATTTCACTGGACGAATTCAGAAACGATGATGATGAAGTTGATGTTGAAGTGGGTGCTGAAGTTGAAGTAGCACTTGAAAAATACGAAAACGGCTATGGACAAACCATTCTTTCTCGTGAAAAAGCCAAACGTATGTTGGTATGGGAGCATTTACAAGTTGCTCACGACAATGCAGACATCGTTTTAGGTAAAATTACAGGTAAAGTTCGCGGTGGTTTTACCGTTGATATGAACGGTGTAAGAGCCTTCTTACCGGGTTCATTGGTTGATGTCCGTCCTGTCAGAGATCCTGGTTACCTCGAAGGTAAAGACTTGGAATTCAAAGTTATCAAACTGGATAAACGTCGTAACAATGTCGTTGTTTCACGTCGTGCAGTTGTTGAAACTGAATACTCAGAAGACAGAGATAAATTGCTGGAAACTCTGGTTGACGGAGCAATTGTTAAAGGGATTGTTAAAAATCTTACTGATTACGGTGCGTTCCTTGATTTGGGTGGAATTGACGGTCTGTTGCATATCACTGATATGTCTTGGAAGCGTTTCAATCATCCTTCGGAAGTTGTTGAAATCGGGCAAGAGCTTGAAGTTCGTGTTCTTAAATTCGACAAAGATAAAAACCGTGTTTCATTAGGTCTGAAACAATTGGGTGAAGATCCTTGGAAAGATATCGCACGCAGATTGCCTGTTGGTTCACGCATGTTTGGACGTGTGACTAATATCACCGATTACGGTTGTTTTGTTGAGATTGAAGATGGAATCGAAGGTTTGGTTCACGTTTCAGAAATTGACTGGACAAACAAAAACATCAATCCGGCGAAAGTGGTTCAACCTGGTGATGAAGTTGAAGTTGCTATTCTGGATATCGAAGAAGACAAACGTCGTATCTCATTGGGCATGAAACAATGTAAACCAAATCCTTGGGATGCGTTTGCAAGTGGTCATGAAAAAGGTGATGTTGTTTCCGGTAAAATCAAATCAATCACTGATTTTGGTATTTTCATCGGTCTTGAAGGCGGAATTGATGGTTTGGTTCATTTGTCTGACATTTCATGGAATGAAGCTGATGATGTTGCGATTCGTAAATACAAAAAAGGCGATACTGTAGAAGCCATGTTATTGGTAGTTGACTCAGAGCGTGAGCGTATTTCATTGGGCATCAAACAAATGGAACAAGATCCTTTCGGTTCTTATGTTGCAAGTCATCCTAAAGGCAGCCTTGTTAAAGGTGTTGTTAAGGAAGTGACAGACAAAGCAGCTGTTGTTGAACTGGAAGAAGGTGTTCTGGGACAAATTAAAGCAGCTGATGTTTCTAAAGACAGAGTTACTGATGTTTCAGAAATCCTGAAAGAAGGCGATGTAATTGAAGCTAAGTTTGTCGGAATGGACAGACGTAAGAAAGTTTTGACCCTTTCAATCAAAGCCAAAGAAGCTGATGAAATGAGTCAAGTTCTTAAGGATTATAAGGACGCAAGTTCAGGCACTACAAGCCTGGGTGACTTGTTAAAAGAAAAAATGGATCAATAATTGAGATAGATATTACACAAGGTAATTGATATCTGATAAAATTGTGAGCAAGAAAGCACCTATTTTTATTTAGGTGCTTTTCTTTTTGTTTTATGTGTTTATAATAAGTAAGCTATGAAGAGTATAACCAGATCCGAACTCATTAACATTCTTTGTGATAAATTTGCCGACTCCGGTCTTTTGAAGTCGGATGTGACTTTGTCCGTAAAAGAATTGGTCAATACCATGAGTTCAGCGATTGCATCCGGTGATCGTATCGAAATAAGAGGGTTTGGAAGTTTTACTCTAAGAGAAAGAAAACCACGCATGGGTCGCAATCCGAAAACCGGTGAATCCGTCGCTTTGGGTATTAAGTATGCACCTCATTTCAAACCAGGGAAAGATTTAAAAGAAAGAGTCATGGATTCTATTCAAAATAAGAAGTAATTTTATACTTCTTTTGAAAAAATTATATCTCCTTTGCATAAATTCACAGCTTGTGCTTTGAAAGTTTCGATTTCTTCACACAAAATTCTTAGGTGCAATTCAGCTCCGTTATTATTGTAATTTTCACGAACAATTTCAGCATCGAAATTTCTGACCAAATTATAAATGCTCTGTGTTAATGCAAAAGGTACTGATAAAGAAAATCCTGAATAATGCTTTATTGGTTCAAAAGCCGCCTGTTGCAAACAACGACTCACCACTCCTCCGTAAGCTCGCATTAAACCTCCGGTTCCCAGTTTGATTCCACCATAGTGCCGAATCACCAAAGCAACTGTATTATCAAACTCCTGACCGGTAATCGCATTGAGAATAGGTTTTCCGGCTGTTCCTGATGGTTCACCGTCATCATTGAAGCGATATTCCTGCCCGATTTGATACGCCCAGCAGTTATGAGTTGCAGTCAAATTAGAATGTTGTTGCAGAAAACCCTGAGCCTGTTGTACGGATGCAACCGGGGACACGATTGCAATAAACGTGCTTTTCTTAATAATTTCCTCTAATGTTTCAGTTTGTAATAGCTGTTTCAACGACTTTCCTTATTTTTTGAATGATAAGTTGTTATGACCGTCGATTGGATTCGCCCTTTATCAACGATAGATTCAATAACATCGCCAACACTGACATCATCAGTTGATTTGATAATACTTTTACTATCAGCTTTTAATGTGATGGAATAACCTCTCGAAAGTGTTGATAACGGGCTGAGGTTGTCTAAAGCATGGGAAAGATTCGCAATTTTGTTATGGTTATTATCCAGCTTTTGTTGCATGGCATTAGCGATTCTTTTTTCAGCTAAATTCATTGAGACTTTATTCTCGCCAATGGCAAAGTCGTGTTTTTTTAGTTTCAATAAAACGTGGTTGAGTTTTCGGTCTCTTTCATCATTTTGGTTATTAAATAGAGATTTCAACTTATCAAAACGATTTTGCAACTCTTTTTTCTCTGTCAAGATTCTGACTTTGGGGTGCGATTTTTGTAGTTTATGAAAGTTGATGTCTAATTGTTGAGAATAGTTGTTGAGATGGATTTGCATGTTTCTTTGCAGAACTTTGATATTGTTTTCCAGTCGGTTTTTCAGGTTTTCCATATCCGGTGTCAACAATTCAGCAGCGGCACTCGGAGTGATTGCTGAAACATCTGCGACCAAATCAGAAATTGACGTGTCTCTTTCATGCCCAATGGCAGATACACAAGGCGTGCTCAAATTAAATAGGGTTTGAGCAATAGAAACATCGTTGAAAGTCCATAAGTCCTCCTGAGAGCCACCACCGCGAGTGAGTAATATCACATCATGCGAGCCGATGTCCGCCATCAATAAAGCATCAATGATTTCTCCCACTGCATTATCGCCCTGAACCGAAGCATGATATATTTTAACTTCAAGCAAAGGGTTTCGACGTTTTATCACATTCAAAACATCCCGAACAGCAGCCGATGACTGAGAAGCCACAATTCCTATAGAATTGATAACTGATGGTATTTTTTTCTTTTTGGAAGGGTCAAAATAACCCATGGATTCCAGTTTGATTTTTAACTCGGCAAATGCTTTTGCCATATCGCCAATTCCGGAAGATTCGATGCGTTTGACGATAATTTGATAGTTCCCTGTTTTTTCAAAAAGTGAAACCTGCCCGTAGACCAGCAAGTTATCACCGTTTTTGACTCTTTGGTTAGCAAAGTTGGCATTCTTGAAAAAAGCACAACTCACAGAGGCGTTTTCGTCTTTCAGAGAAAAATAAATATGTAAATTCTGATTGCTATTGGCATTACTGACCTCTCCTCGAATCCATACCGAACCCAGCTCGCTTTCGAGTAATTGTCTGGAAATATGATTCAAACCGGCAGGTGTGAGTGCATTTTCGGGAGTTTTTCCTGAATTTATTGGCATCTATTTTTTATTCCTGTGATTGGTTATGGTAGAATGCGCCGAATTTTTTATAAATTCAACCTTCGGAGTTTGTATCATGCGTATTATCTCAGATGCTCTTACCTTTGATGATGTTTTGCTCGTTCCTGCCTACTCCAATATCTTACCCAAAGATGTTGACTTGTCCACCCGATTGACTGAAAAAATCCGGTTAAATATTCCTCTGATTTCAGCGGCGATGGATACAGTGACGGAATCCAGATTGGCAATTACCATGGCTCAATTAGGTGGTATTGGTGTGATTCATAAAAACCTCAGTATTGAAGAACAAGCCAAAGAAGTCAGTATTGTCAAAAAATTTGAAACCGGCGTGATTAAAAATCCAATCACCGTTACTCCCGATACCAGCATTCGTGATGTTTTGGAAATTACTAGAAAGCACCGTATTTCGGGCGTTCCTGTTGTTGATGAAAGCGGATTGGTCGGAATTGTAACCAGCAGAGATATGCGTTTTGAAAGAGTACTGGAAGATCCGGTTTACAATATTATGACTCGTAAGGATAATCTGGTAACAGTTAAAGAAGGAGCGGAAACCGAAGAAGTCAAGCAACTGTTTCATAAACATCGAATCGAAAAGGTTTTAGTTGTTGATGATGATTTTCAACTCAAAGGCTTGATTACCGTAAAAGACATGCAGAAATCAAAAGAGCATCCTTTGGCAGTTAAAGACGAGGATGAACAATTGGTTGTTGCCGCAGCCGTCGGTGCCGGTGGAGATACCGAAGAGCGCTGTTCAGCATTAGTGGCAGCCGGTGTGGATGTCTTAGTGGTTGATACGGCTCACGGTCATTCTCAAGGTGTGATTGATCGGGTTAGGTGGGTTAGAAACAATTTCAAAGATGTCCAAATTGTTGCCGGAAACATCACCACCGGAGAAGCAGCCCTTGCATTAGTAGAAGCCGGAGCCGATTGTGTGAAAGTTGGTGTTGGTCCCGGATCAATTTGTACCACACGAATCGTTGCTGGAGTCGGAGTTCCACAAATTACAGCTATTGATAATGTCGCTCAGGCTTTAAAAGCCAAAAATATTCCATTAATTGCTGATGGTGGAATCCGCTATTCAGGCGATGTTGCTAAAGCCATAGCAGCGGGTGCGAGTGTGATTATGGCCGGTGGATTATTTGCCGGAACAGAAGAATCACCCGGTGAAGTTGAATTATACCAAGGCAGGAGTTACAAAGCCTATCGTGGTATGGGTTCACTCGGAGCAATGGACAAAGGCTCAAAAGATCGCTATTTCCAGGACGAAGTGAGTGCGGAAAAATTGGTTCCCGAAGGAATCGAAGGGCGAGTGGCTTATAAAGGAGCATTGGCACCTGTAGTCCACCAGTTGATGGGTGGTTTGCGTGCTTCCATGGGATACGTTGGTTGTAAATCCATTGAAGAGATGAAAGAAAAACCACAAATGGTTAAGATAACCAATGCGGGGATGACGGAGAGTCATGTTCATGATGTGAACATCACAAAAGAAGCACCCAATTACAGAACCCGCACTTAATTATTGGTCTATTGGTTTATAAATGCTCAATTACAGCGTTGAAAAATAATCGTTTATTCAATATAAACTCATATTTTTCGCCTTGTCCTTGAACATTTCTAATTCCAATATACTCAATAATCCAAATTTTTAAAATCCCCTCTAGAGAGGGGATTTAGGGGTGTGTTGGTTAATATAGAGTATACTAGTCAAAATATTTTATAAACTTCCACTAATAATAGGAGACTAAAAATGTCTAATTTTAAAGTTATGTTTTTATGCCTGATACTATTTTCAAGTTGTGGTTATGCAGGAAAACCCAAATACAAGAAACTTCCCTTTGATCAAAGAGCAATGTATGGAGGTATTAACAGACAAGAGATGCCTGAACTAAAAATTGCAGATAAACAATTTATTGAAAATGTTTCCAATACTTTTAATGGAGATTTGAAAATGGCTGCACAATATTTTGTTGAAGTTGGCTTTGAGTATTACTACAAAGATGATTTGCCAAATGCAATGAGAAGATTTAACCAAGCTTGGTTACTAGATGCAGAAAATCCTGAAGTTTATTGGGGGTTTATGGCGGCACTTGCTGATGCAGAATATTTTTGTGAAGCAAAAAAAATGTCTGATATAGCGATATCTAAAGGGTTGTCGAAAAATGGTTTCTTCGCAGATGCTGGAAAGATATATACGGGTTGTGCTTTGACAAATAAGAAACTATCAAGAAAAGTTAAGAAACAATACTTGACGGAATCTGAGGAATTGTTTCAAAAAGCATATCAGCAAGATGAAGATAAAGGTTATGCACTAACATTTTGGGCGAGTTCAAGATTCGCTCAAAAAGATTATAAAGGTGCATGGGATAAAGTAAAACAACAAAGAAAAGTTGGGGGAACTGCTCCAACTGAAAAGTTTTTAAAAAAATTAAAGAAAAAGATGAAAGAACCTAAGTAGTGAAGCTCTGTGTTACTTGAAAATGATTAACACACCCCTGAATCCCCTCTCAAGAGGGGACTTTAGGTTCTCGTCTTCGCTGGAATGAAGAGGTGAAATATATAAAAACAACCTTCATGAACTTCATGTTCTTCATGGTAAAACAAAAATTATGAACATAAAAAGCAGCAAAATTTTAATTATTGATTTCGGTTCACAGTTCACTCAGTTGATTGCGCGAAGAGTGCGGGAAGCAGGTGTTTATTGTGAGGTTTGGGCTTGGGATGTGGATGCTGAATTGATTCGGGAGTTTAATCCGAAGGCGATTATTTTATCCGGCGGACCGGAATCTGTGCACATGGAAAATGCGTCGAAAATCAATCCTGTTGTTTTTGAACTGAATCTGCCGGTATTGGGAATTTGCTATGGTATGCAAGCGATTACGGATTATTTTGGTGGCGATGTTGTGCCATCGGATGAGAAGGAGTTCGGTTATGCGCAGGTTAATGTAACCGATAGTTCGCGATTGTTATCTGGTATTTTTGATGAAAAAGAGCATCACCTGGATGTGTGGATGAGTCATGGCGATAAAGTCAGCATCATGCCAGAAGGTTTTGTAAAAACTTCGCAAACTTCGACAGCTCCGGTGACTTCTTTTGAGCATAAAGAATTACCAATTTTTGGAATTCAATTTCATGCAGAAGTAGAACACACCAAACAAGGTCGTAAGATATTTGATCGCTTTCTTTTTGATATCAGTGGCTGTGATAAATTATGGAAAACCGACAATATTATCGAGGAACACGTCGCTAATATCCGCAAACAGGTGGGGAATGACAAAGTTCTCTTGGGGTTGTCCGGTGGTGTGGATTCTTCGGTGGTCGCAGCTTTATTGCATCAGGCGATTGGAGATAATCTGGTGTGCGTGTTTGTTGATACCGGATTATTACGCTACAAGGAAGGTGATCAGGTCATGCAAACGATGGCGGATGGAATGGATATCAATGTGGTGCGTGTGAATGCTCAACAAAGATACTACGATGCGCTTGCGGGTGTGAATGATCCGGAACAAAAGCGTAAAATTATCGGAAATTTATTTATCGAAATCTTCGAAGAAGAGGCCCGCAAACTTGAAGATGTTAAATGGTTGGCACAAGGTACGATTTATCCCGATGTGATTGAATCGGCGGCTTCAGCAACCGGAAAATCTCATGTGATTAAATCGCATCACAATGTCGGTGGTTTGCCTGATGATATGGAATTAAAACTAGTTGAACCACTTCGAGATTTATTCAAAGATGAAGTTCGTAAAATGGGCGTGGCACTTGGTTTGCCCAAAGCGATGGTTTATCGTCATCCGTTCCCCGGTCCGGGTTTGGGAGTCCGAATTCTAGGCGAAGTGAAACAGGAATATGCCGAGATTCTCGCACGAGCAGACCATATTTTTATCAGCGAATTAATCAATTGGGATTTATACGATAAAACTTCTCAGGCTTTTGCGGTGTTTTTGCCGGTGAAATCGGTGGGTGTGGTCGGCGATGCAAGGCGTTATGAGTATGTGATTGCTCTTCGAGCCGTTGAAACGATTGATTTTATGACGGCAAAATGGGCTGAATTGCCATATGCGTTTTTGGAGTTGGTTTCTCGTCGAATTATCAATGAAATTGATAAGGTTTCGCGTGTGGTTTATGATATTTCGTCCAAACCACCGGCGACGATTGAGTGGGAGTGATTTTTCAGCCTATTTCCATGAACAAACAGGCATAACTAAGACGAGTACACAGTTAACTTTTGTTCCATATTTAGTTTTGAATTGTTTAGCTGGCATAACTTTTTCCATAAATCGCTCGATCGATCCTTTGGCACCATTTGAATAGAATTCTATTTCGACTCTGGGCTTATCTACATCTTCGTCAATGATTTTTACCACTTCATTCCATTTGGGCTGCTCGATGACCGGATAAATGTAATCGTAAGGATTAGTTGTTTGGACACTAAAATCTTCTCCCAAATCATATACTTTAGGAATGTTTTCTATTGAATTCAGTATTTGCCCACTGGATGGTAAGGGCTGAATTATTTCTTCTTTTTGAGTAACCTTTTTCTCGACTGGTTTTGTTGTTTTTACTTTCGGGATTTGAATTTTTTCAGGTCGGATAACAGTTTGAGTTTTTTTCTTTTCAACAATTTGAGATTGAGTCTGTTTTATTGGTTCCTGTTCTTGAGGAATAATTTCTTTTTTTTCTTCAATCACTTTTGCTTTTGTTAATTTCAGATGTATGGCTTCAGGCTCATCATTAAATTGAGTGAGAGTGATTGGAATGGATAAAATTAAAGCTGTGAATATTGTAGCAATCAACAAAGAAACGCCATGACGATAATTGAATCGATCATGTCGTTCCCAATAATTGTTGATAGTCAGTGACTGCATTTCAAAGAAATGATAAAAATGGCTATTGTATGTATCAGCCGTTAATATTGAGTTAATAACAGAATTTAGATGACTAAATTAGCTGGAATAAAATTAAATTGATTTTCAAATTCTTTCGTATTTGACCATGAAAAACCCAATGAAATTAATTGGTTATTGTGATAAATGAATGGCGTGTTTTGTTTCAACCATACAGGAATCATGTTTTCTTGAAACAGGTTTTTAACCGATTTTGTGATGTTTTGGTTGAAAGGCTTAATTTTTTGACCGAGCTGATTGAATTTAATCGCGAACTTCTCAGTCTTTTCCCCTAGGTACTGTAATTTTCCACAACCGTTTGGCAACTCGAAAACTGTGTCAGTTTGCCATTCATAAGTTTGTTGACTATCAATAGTTTGATAATTTTGAATACAGAAAATTTCACCTCTGAATCGAATCAATTGGTAATATTTGTTGCGAAAATGTGGATTCTTGTCGTTTGCTGCATTGGCAAAATCACTGACAATCTGTTGTATGGTTGACTTGTCAGGTAAAGGGACATTTTTTTGACTTAGCCATTGATAGAACAGAGTGCTTTGGTATTTTTCATCCGTGTTATTTAAGGTTTCCAATTTGAGCGAAGTCGTATTTGAAGAACTGAGTTCATTGAGCCAATCGTAGGTTGTTTTAAGATTTTTGCCACTTTGAGAAATTTTCTCAATCGCATCAGGAAACTGTTTGAGTATTTCCGGGAATACGTGATTGCGCAAAAAATTCCGGCGATAGTTATTGTTGAGGTTAGAATCATCCTCTATCCAATTGATGTTATTTTTAACTAAATAGTCTCTAAGTTTTTGCGGTGAGATATTTAACAATGGTCTATATAATTTTCCTTTGGCAAAATCCGTATATGGCTCCATTCCGGAAAGTCCTTTGAGCCCTGAACCTCGAAATAGTTTGAGTAAAATGGTTTCGGCTTGATCCTGAGCATGATGAGCGGTCAGGAGAATTTGGTTCTCTTTGAGATGTTTTCTGAAAAAATTATATCGGGCGATTCGACATGAATTTTCACTTTTATCCGGTAATTGCGCTTGTTCGATAATCAGTTCAATTCCAAGTTGTTCACAGGTTTTTCGGCAATGATTTTCCCATGATTTAGCATTGGGGTTAATGTTGTGATTGATGTGGATTGCTGTGATATTTTCGAGTTTGGAAAACAGATGAAGAAGTGCGGCTGAGTCAGCACCGCCGCTGTAGGCAATCAGGCAACCTGAGTTTGGAGGCAGGTTGCCTGTGATATTATTAATGTTCAGAGTCGTTGAACACACCATAACTCATAAGTCTTGCATAACGTCTTTCGAGAAGTTCGTTGATGTCTGTGTTTTGCAGTTTTTCCAGTTCATTCTCGATTTGGTCGCCCATGGATTCGGCAACTTTTTCAATGTCTTTGTGAGCTGAACCAAGTGGTTCTTCGATGATTTTATCAATCAGCTTGAGTTTTTTTAATTTCTTGGAGGTGATGGATAATGCCTCAGCGGCTTCACTGGCTTTCTCCGCACTTCTCCATAGAATCGAAGCACAACCTTCGGGTGATATGACCGAATAAGTGCTGTATTCCAGCATCATTGTACAGTCACCCACACCAATTGCCAAAGCTCCTCCGGAACCACCTTCACCGATAACCGTTGAAATGATTGGTACTTTCAAATCAGACATGACTGATAAGTTTCTGGCAATCGCATCATTTTGTCCGCGTTCCTCGGCACTAATTCCCGGATGAGCACCCGGTGTGTCGATAAAGGTTAAAATCGGAATACCAAATCGTTCCGCCATTCTCATTAAGCGTAATGCTTTACGATAACCTTCCGGACGAGGCATGCCGAAGTTTCGGCGGATTTTTTCTTTGGTTGAACGTCCTTTTTGATGACCGATAACCATCACCGGTTTTCCTCTGAACTCTGCCAAACCACCAATAATCGCCGGATCATCGGCAAAAGCTCTGTCACCATGCAATTCATCAAAAGTTGTCATCAATAATTTGATGTAGTCTTTGGTATAAGGTCTTTTCGGGTGGCGAGCTAATTGTGAAATCTGCCAATCAGACAGGTTGGAAAAAATTTGTTCGGTTTTGTGTTTGAGTTTTTCTTCCAGACGATGAATTTCATCATCAATGTTCATGGCATTGTCGTCGCTGACATTTCTCAGTTCAGAAATTTTCGCTTCTAATTCAGCCAGTGGTTGTTCAAAATCAAGATAATCGTTATTCATTCAATCCTGTGTAAAAAAACTTGAAAGGCTGTCATTTTACGCAAAATAGTATAACTCTACCAGTTAAATGCACGATTTATGAGTATAATGTTCGGCTGTTTCATGGTACAAAAATATATGCTGATAACACTTTCACCATCTAAAGGGCAGGATTTTGAGCTTGCTGCTCCGACGAATACTTTTACAATTCCACAGCAACTAAAAGACAGCGAAAAACTGATAAAGCAGCTGAGAAAACTATCAGTTGAGGAAATCAAAAAATTGATGTCTTTGAGTGATAATCTGGCGGAACTGAATTTCCAACGCTATAAAGATTTTGGTCTCCCTTTTAATCAACAAAATGCCAAACAGGCGATTTTTGCCTTCAAAGGCGATGTTTATTCGGGTATTAATACTAGCAGCATGACTCAACAGGATTTTGAATATGCTCAGAGCCATGTGCGGATTTTATCAGGGTTGTATGGATATTTGCGCCCTTTGGATTTGATTCAACCGTATCGTTTGGAAATGAAAACCAAGCTGGAAAACTCCAAAGGTGCAGACTTGTATCAATTTTGGGGAGAAAGTATTACCAATTTTCTGAATGATGAATTTAAAACTCATTCGCAAAAAGTATTGGTCAATTTGGCTTCTAACGAATATTGGAAGTCGGTTCAACCCAAGAAAATTAATGCAAAAGTCATCAATGTGGCATTTAAGGAAATCAAAGATGGAAAAGCTCGAATTATTGCAATTTTTGCTAAAAAAGCGCGGGGCATGATGACAGATTTCATTGTTAGAAATCGTGTGGAAACCGTTGATGGATTAAAAGATTTTAACTACGAGAATTACAAATTTGATGCATCGGCATCCAATGAAAATTCTTTTGTTTTCACACGTCCACAACCAAAACCGGTTAAAAATTAGTATGATTGAATTTATTAAAAACATGCCAAAAGTTGAGCTTCACATGCATGTGGAAGGTTCGATGGATGCTGAAATTCTGTGGAGTTTGGCACATAAAAATAATTACAAACTGAAATACAACTCCGTTGAAGAATTGGTGAAAGCTTATAAATTCAACAACTTAACTGAATTTATTGAAATGTACATGTTAGGCACCCGTGTGATAAAGTCGGAACAGGATTTATACGATGTTTGTATGAATTACTTCCATAGTTGTGTCGAACAGAATATCAGCCATACTGAGGTGCATTGTGATATTCGTACTTATGTGGATTATGGTTATTCGGCTGAATTTGTCATTAATGCCCTGCATGGTGCATTTGTCGATGCAAAACGCAACTTTGGAATCACTGGTGGATTTATGCCGTGTTTTATCCGGCATCTGGGTAATGAAGTGGCAAAGAAAGATCTGGAGTTGCTGTTGCCTCATAAAGATAAGATTCTTGCTATAGGTTTATCTGCAGTCGAAGTGGGATATCCTGCATCATTATTCAAAGACACATTTAAAAAAGTTCATGATGCAGGAATTCATGTAATCGCTCACGCAGGCGAAGAAGGGCCTCCCGAATACATCTGGTCCGCCATCAATGACATTCATGTGCAGCGCATTGATCATGGTGTTCGATGTCTGGAAGACGACAAACTGGTCGATTATCTGGTTGAAACACAAATACCTCTGACTGTTTGTCCATGTTCTAATGTGGCGCTGAAAGTTTTTGATTCCTTAGCTCAACACACTTTACCAACCATGCTGGCAAAAGGTCTGAATGTTTGTATCAATTCCGACGACCCAGCTCATTTTGCCGCAAATTTAACTGAGAATATGATTGGAATTGCTGAAAACACCACTATCGGCAAACTGGAACTCATCCAAATGGCAAAGAATGCTATCAATGGTAGCTTTGCTGATGAAGCCCGAAAAGTTGAGTTACAAACAGAGCTTGAGAACTATGTTAAAAATCATTAAAAGCCCCATCTTCCAAATTGTAATCGTTATGATTGCTATGGCGTTATTTGACCCAGGAAAAGCTGGATACAAAATCAAGGAATTTAGTTTGCTCAAAACCTCCGGGTTTCTTGCTTTGAGTTTGTTGTTGCTTTGGCTTTTGCTGTCTTATTTATTCAATTTTCAGAAAATCTCAGACCTTAAACACTTACAGATGAAAGATAAGGTCTTTGTCTACCTGATGATAGTCTCGTTTTCCTTGATTACACTTTTTATGACATTTACTGCTAGTGTCAGAATTTTCATTAGTTAATAGAGACTGAAGTTTTCAGGGTTATCATCGAGGAATTTTACTAAGAAATATTCATTAACGGTAAATTCATGACTTTCTGCCCATTCTATTCATTGCTTTGACGTGCCTATAATACCCGCCAATGGTAATAAAATTGGGGAATAGCCATGAATTTAACAAAAGCCAGTCTGAATAATCCGGCAGCACTTGCTGTAGCTATTGCTTTAATTTCGCTTTTTGGATACCTTTCCATTAAAGATAGACCCATTCAGCTTTTACCCAATTTATCACAGCCCCAGATTTCAATTTTCAATAATTGGAGAACCGCAGCCCCGGCTGAAATGGAATCCAATATTGTTGAGCCACAGGAAACCATTTTAAGACGAACTCCTGGTTTGAAGGAAATTACCAGTAATATTAACCGTGGATTTGCCAATATCACTCTGACATTTGAGCAAGATACTGACATGGATGCGGCTTTGATAAATGTAATCAATAATTTGAATCAGGCACCACCTTTACCGGTCGATGCCGGTGAACCGTTTGTCGCAGTTGGTGGTCAGGGACAGCCAAATGTGGCTTCATTACAAATATATCCGCATCCGGACAATCTCAATCCGGATTATTCAGCTGAAAAATATGAAACAGTTCTTAATGATATTGTTGAAGCTCGCTTAGCAAGAATTCCGGGAGTGAGTCGTGTCAATATGCAGTCACGCAGACCTTATGAGGTCAGAATCAACTTTGACCCTTTTCAGGCTGCAGCTTTGGGAGTTCCGGTTTCGAGTGTTGCTCAAGCAATTTCAAGCACTTCAGATGTATCTGCCGGCGTTGCCAATGTTGGTCGCAGGCAATATACAGTTCGGTTTTTAGGAAAGTATAAAATTGAAGAATTAGGAAATCTGATAGTGAGTTGGGTGGATGGTCGACCGATTCACCTCAATGAAATTGCAACCGTTGAAAAAATCCCGGCTGATATTGTCGGAGTGAATAAAAGGAATGGTTATTCATCCTATTACATCACATTGCAGGGCGGTAATGACTCCAATACCATTGAAATTCTTGATGAGTTGAATGTCGCGATTAAAGAACTGAATGAAGGAGACTTAAACGACGTCAAATTAACACTAGAATTAAGCTATGATTCATCTGTTTATATCCGCAGAGCTATTGATCTGGTTAAGAATAATCTCGGTTTGGGGGTTGTATTGTCGTTAGCAACTTTATGGTTGTTTTTACGTGATCGCAGATCAACTCTGATTATTGCAACCAGTATTCCAATCTCGTTATTTGTTTCCTTCATTACATTGAAATTATTTGATATTTCCCTGAATGTCATTTCTTTGGCGGGTCTGGCATTTTCTGTCGGTTTGATTCTGGATGCTGCTATTATTGTGCAGGAAAATATTGTTCGATATCGACAGCAAGGACTTTCAAGGTTTGATGCGGTACTTAAAGGAAGCAATCAAGTTAAGGGAGCCTTGTTTGCTTCAACGATGACAACCATTGCTATTTTTCTGCCAATTCTATTTCTTGATGGTATGGAAGGGCAGATGTTTTCTGATTTGGCAATTACCCTATCGGTGAGTGTGCTTGCATCTTTCATAGCTGCAATTACTATAATTCCTGTAGCCAGTAGAAAGTGGATGCAGGATTTTGAATACAAAGATCCATTTGCTTCAATGTGGGAAAACATAACCAATTTTGTTATGAAGCTTACTGATTCGACAAACAGAAGATTGTTTTGGAGTGCCGGATTATTGTCATTAACAATAGGTCTTTCACTCTGGCTTATGCCGAAAGCTGATTTTTTACCGCCTGCTAAGGCTGATGCGGTGCAGACATTTTTTAATACGCCTCCTGGGATGACTGCTGAGATTTTTGATCATGAAATCGCCAAAGAAATTATTGAAAGACTCAAACCCCATATGGAGCATAAAAAAGAACCATACATCAAAGGTTATAATTTGTCTTTTTTCGGAGCAGGTTCAATACTTTATCTTTACCCGCTCAATCCCGAAGACACTGAGACTTTTGTATCCATGTTGAGGAACGGATTTCTTGCCGGCATTCCCGATACTCAGGTTTTTCCAAGCCGGGCCTCTCTTTTGGGCGTTGGAAATAATGGAGGACGTTCAATCAATGTTAATCTGCAAGGTCCGGATGTTTCTGCTTTGTTAAATGTTGCCAGACAAAGCATGGGAATTCTGCAAAAAGAGCTTCCCGGAGCTGTGGTTCGGCCTTTAAGTGGTTTGTCATTATCAGAACCGGAACTTCAAATCATTCCTAACGAACGATTTATTAGTGAAGCCGGGCTTAATCTAAGAGATGTGGCTAACGCTATCAGAGCTTTTACCGGGGGCATGTTTGTTGGGGAATATTTTGATGGTAATAACCGTTATAACATGATTTTACGTTCCTCCACTTGGTCCAATCCTGATCAACTCGCAGCACTACCCGTTTCCACACCTTTAGCCGGAGCTCAAACAATTGGCTCACTGGCAACAATTAAACGAACTGTCGGACCAACGCAATTACAACGCATCGATGGACAGAAAACAGTGAGTCTTCAAGTTTTGCCTGTAGATACGATGACAGTCGAAGAGGCACTTGATGTATTACAAAAGCAAGTGACGCCTCAGGTCAAACAACTCCTGCCGGATGGCGCTTCGGTACAGTACAAAGGCAGTGCTGACAGATTGGAATCGGCTTTGGGAGATATGCTGAAAAACTTTATACTTGCTGTCATTATTCTTTTCTTAATTATGGGAGCAATTTTTAAATCACTAAAAGACAGCATGCTTGTGATTACGGTGATGCCTTTAGCGCTTGCAGGTGGAATTGTTGCTTTAAAAATTCTGAATATGATTTCATATCAATCATTGGATATGTTAACAATGATTGGTTTCATTATCTTGTTAGGACTCGTTGTCAATAACGCAATATTGTTGGTGAGTCAGACTCGGGACGCAGAATCCGAAGGACTCTCCCGTTCAGATGCGGTCAAACAAGCAGTCTTGTTGAGATCAAGGCCGGTCTATATGAGCACTTTAACAAGTATTGTCGGCATGTTGCCATTGCTGTTAATTCCCGGAGTCGGTTCAGATATTTATCGTGGATTAGCAACAGTCATAATAGGAGGTATGATCTTTAGTATGTTTTTTACATTGCTGTTAATGCCCAGTTTACTCAGAATGGGCGAACAAGGAGATGTTTTCTATAGTCTGACTAAAAAATTTAAGAAAAGAATCAAATCGTCCTCACCTCAATTAGAAAATGCGGAGAACCAATTATGAAACGCATCGTTATATTTTTCCTTATAGTGTCATTCAGGTTATTTGCTCAACCTGTAGATACGGTTCCTGCGATGCCGGTTGAAACTGACTTAGTCAAAGAGACTGAAGTTATACCAACAATGCCGATGACCGGAAATGTATTTAGTATCAATGAATTACAGTTGACAGCTTCGATTTCGGGGCAGTTGGAATTTGTTTCTGAGCCCGGAACAATTGTAAAAGCTGGCGATGTGATTGCACGAATGGACACAAATACTCTTGATTTACAACTTCAGGAACAAAAAGCGCTAATAACACGAGCAGAAGTTCAGCTGAAGTATTTGCAGACAAATTTACAGAGACAAAAGAATTTGATAAAAGCCAAAACTGTTTCAGAAAGTTCTGTTGAACAAATTGAATCACAGAAAGATGTAGCAGCCAGTGACTTGGCAGTGGCAAAACTCCGAGTCGAACAGATTGAAGAACAAATTTCAAAATCGCGAATCCATGCAAAATACAATGGAGTTATCACACAAAGACTTCATCGTGAAGGTGAAACAGTTGCTGCCGGAACAGTCATTGGTAATCTTGTTGACACAGATCATTTGGAAATAAGAGTGCAGTTGCCTTTACGATACACTTCATTTATTAAAACTGGTCAAGAACTTGATATCTTTGCATTAGGACTTTCTCAAAAAGCTAGAGTTAAATCCTTGCTTCCGGGCTCAAATAATCGCAATCAGTCTTATGAACTCAGACTGGATGTTGAGGAAATAAGTAACCTTAAAATAGGACAGTTAGTCAGTGTCGCTGTTCCGATTCAAATGCCCAAAGTATCAATGGTCATTCATCAGGATGCATTGGTTCTGCGTGAAGAGGGAACATTTGTTTATCGTGTTAATAGCGAAAATAAAGTTGAAAAAGTAGTGGTTAATACAAGTACCAATCTTGGTCATCTGGTCGCAATTAGTGGAGAACTAAAAACAGGTGATAAAGTTGTTATTCGTGGAGCGGAAACACTACGCGAAGGAGTAGAGGTAACAATTAATAAACAGAGTTAGATGGTATGATTTTAAGAGTGATTTTTCATTTAACCCACTTTAATCACTTCATCAATACTTGTCGTGTATGCTGGTGATTTGATTTCAGACTTCATTTGCCATTGTTTGCCGAATCCTTCCCTGGCACTGATGAGTGTGCCTTTGCCAAATCGATTGTTGATTTGATCCAGTACGTCCATCACATGGTGGCCGGTGTAGCTTTTGGGTGAAAACATGTCTTTCTGCATGAAGCGGGCATCAGAAATTTCGTTGAGAACAATGCCTGCTTTTTTGTAGTTGTAACCTTTTTTGAATATTCTTTGTAATCCTCGCATCGCCGCCTCCAAAAACTGTGATGTGTCATCTGAAGGATAAGGCAGTCGAACAGTAATGCTTTTGCCGTATCGTTGCTGAGGATTCTGATAGAAACTGGTTCGGATAACGATGGTGATATTTCGTGCCTGAGATTTCTGTTCTCGTAAAGTAACGCAGGCTCGGGCAGTATGATAAGCGATGGCTTGTTTCAATAAATCTATTTCAGTGATATGCTCACCGAATGATCGGCTACAAATAATTTGCTGCTTGTTTTTCGGCTCGGCATCGAAATCAATACAGCTGATTCCTCGTAATTCCATAATGGTTTTTTCAAGCACAACTGAAAAGCGTTTCCGCATGGTTTTTAAATCACTATCACGCAATTGTAAAGCAGTAAAAATACCTATCATATTCAGCTGTTGAGTCAATTGTCTGCCAACGCCCCAAACTTCGTTTACCGGTAGTTGGTGAAGAGCTTTTTGGATACGGTCTTCCTCATCCAGTTTTAACACGCCATTGTAGCCTTTGTATTTCTTGGCATAATGGTTGGCAACTTTTGCCAGTGTTTTGGAAGGGGCAATTCCAACACAAACAGGCAATCCCAGCCATTGCAAAATTTGTTTTCGGAGGTTTTGGCAATGATTGGTTAAGTCCAAATGTTCAAAACCATGAAAACGAATAAAACTTTCGTCAATACTGTAATTTTCAATCTGGTCGGAATAACACGAAATAATACTATCCACTCTCTGTGACATATCACCGTATAAAGCGTAGTTCGATGATAATGTAATTACGCCATGTTTATTTACTAAATTCCTGATTTCAAAAAGAGGTTGACCCATTTTTATTCCCAGACGTTTAGCTTCATTTGAACGAGCCACAGCACAACCGTCATTATTGCTGAGCACAATAACAGGACGGTTGTGTAAAGCAGGATTAAAAACCCGTTCACAACTGACGTAGAAATTATTGACATCACATAGAGCAATCATATAGAAATTATAGTTTATTATTTTCTCAAAATTTGCGAACTAATCCGGTAACAACTCCCCAAATGATTAATTCTGTTTCCCCATTGAGAACGATTACTTTATAGTCTTTATTCTCAGGAATCAAACGAATTCCATCCTTGGTGGACAAACGCTTGATGGTGAACTCATTATCAATAGCAGCAATCACAATATGCCCATCTTTGGCAGAAATGGAACGATCAATCACTACTAAATCTCCGGGATAGATGCCAGCATCTATCATTGAATCACCTTCAACTTTGGCAAAAAAAGCAGACTCATGATTGTGAATCAGATAGTTGTTTAAGTCAATTGTGTCGCCAAGATAATCTTCAGCCGGTGATGGAAACCCAGCCGGTACTTTTGTTGAATAAAGTGGTAATTCTATGGTGGAATTTCCCGGTTTGATGATTGTAACTTTGGACATTATTATTAATTTATTTAACAAAGTGTAATTATATACCGACATAAAATAATTGTATAATCTGTATAAACATAGTGTGTGATAGATAAAGATATACTTAATCTATGATTCGTATCTTCCTATTATGCTGATTACCAATAACTCATAATTTACATTGTATTTAATCCTCTAAAAGCATAGAATGGTTAGCCGAAATTCAATGTGAGTTTCTCACAAATCATTCAATTCAAAAAAGAGGATAAATTATGAATCTCGAACTCGTTCCTATGATTCTTGGGGCTGGTGGATTAGTCGCTGCGTTGCTAATTTTTGCCATGCTTCTGAAAATGCCGTCGGGTAGCGGCAAAGTTAAAGAAATTGCCGATGCCATTCACGAAGGTGCGATGGTTTTTATGAAGCGTGAATACACCATATTGTTCGGCTTTATTATCGTTTTGTTAATCGCCTTGTACTTTGGTTTTGGTTCTTGGCATACTCCTTTGGCATTTATGGTTGGTGCTGTTTGTTCGGGAATTGCCGGATATTTCGGTATGTTTTCTGCAACCAAGGCTAATGTCAGAACAACTGTAGCGGCTAATGAAAAAGGTTCAGCCTCAGCGTTGTCAGTGGCTTTTTATGGTGGTTCAATCATGGGCTTGACTGTTGCTTCTATGGGATTACTTGGATTGGGGTTCTTATACTATTTATTCGGTAGTGATCCGCATCATGTCCATGCCATTCATGGTTTCGGGATGGGCGCTTCAACTGTTGCATTGTTCTCGCGTGTTGGTGGTGGTATTTTTACAAAATCTGCAGACGTGGGTGCTGACCTTGTTGGTAAAGTGGAAGCCGGTATCCCAGAAGATGATCCAAGAAATCCGGGTGTGATTGCTGACAACGTTGGTGATAATGTTGGTGATGTTGCTGGTATGGGTTCAGATATTTTTGAATCTTATTGTGGTGCGATGATTGCGTGTATCGCGATTGCTTCTGCTATGGCAGTTGGTACTGTTGATTTAATGGGTGGTTCAAAAAGTAATTTGATGTTTTTACCCTTAGGTCTGGCGAGTGTGGGTTTGATTTGTTCAATTCTTGGTATTTTTATTGTCAAAATCTTTTCTAACAAAGCGGCTGATGTTGCTTTAAGAATGGGCACAATTGGTGCTGCTGTTTTATTCGTAATGGCTGCTTATGTGGTAATGTCTAAACTGGGAATTGGCACAAACGTTTGGCTGTGTGTGGTTGCCGGTGCTGTTGGTGGAATCATCATTGGTTTGGTGACTGAGTATTATACCGGTGGGAGTCCAATCAGAAAGCTGGCTAAAAGCGGTGAAACCGGACCTGCAACGGTTATGATCTCGGGTCTGGCAATTGGTATGGAATCAGTTGTGATTCCGGTATTAACCTTGGCAGGTATCATTTTGATTACTTCGACTTTATTGCCAGAAGGTGCAGGAATCTACGGTGTTGGTATTGGTGCTGTTGGTATGTTGGCAACAGTCGGAATTACTATGGCAATTGATGCTTATGGTCCGGTTGCTGATAATGCGGGTGGAATTGCAGAAATGGCAGGTTTAGGTGAAGAAACTCGTAAAATCACTGATGGACTGGATGAAGTTGGAAACACAACTGCTGCAATCGGTAAAGGGTTTGCAATCGGTGCAGCCGGTCTGGCGGCATTGGCAATCATTGCAGCATTTATCGAAACGATTTCAGCAAAAGTTTCCGGTTTCTCACTTGATATCGGAAATCCAAAAGTACTGATGGGTATGTTTATTGGTGGTATATTCCCATTTATTGTCAGTGCGATTACAATGCGTGCGGTTGGCGATGCAGCATTTGATTTGATTAAAGAAATTCGTCGTCAATTTAAAGAAATTCCCGGTTTGATGGAAGGAACTGCACAACCGGATAATAAAACTTGTGTGGATATTGCCACAAAAGCAGCCTTAAGAAGAATGATGACACCGGGCTTATTGGCTGTATTGGCTCCTGTTGTTGTAGGATTTGTGCTTGGAGCGGCAGCTCTAGGCGGAATGTTGGGTGGTGCTTTAGTGAGCTGTGTGTTATTAGCATTGACGATGGCAAATGCCGGCGGTGCATGGGATAACGCTAAGAAATACGTTGAAAAGGGTAACTTCGGCGGTAAAGGAACAGATGTTCATGCGGCTGTTGTTGTCGGTGACACAGTTGGTGACCCGTTCAAAGATACTTCAGGCCCTGCAATGAATATTTTGATTAACGTGATGGCAATTGTCAGTTTGGTGATTGCTCCATTATTGGCGAAAATTCCTAATGGTTTGCTTGGTTAATTAGATTTATTTCATTTAAAAACCGGTATGGGTTTCATGCCGGTTTTTTTATGTTTAAAAATTTGAAACTTACTGAATCAACCCCATATTACGATAAAATTAATTTGAGGATAAACAATGACGCTTAAAGCTACAATCCATACGAATAAAGGAGATATTAATCTCAATTTAACAGAAAAAGAAACCCCTGTAACCGTTGCCAATTTTGTAAACTTAGCTCAAAAAGGATTTTATAACGACGTTACATTTCACCGTGTGATTCAAAACTTTATGATTCAAGGCGGATGTCCGCTAGGAACAGGAACCGGTGGTCCCGGTTATCGTTTTGAAGATGAGTTCACACCATCACTTAAACACGATAAAGCAGGTGTATTGTCTATGGCTAATGCCGGGCCGGGAACCAATGGTTCACAGTTTTTCATCACTCATGAGCCGACACCTTGGCTAGATGGAAAACACTCAGTTTTTGGAGCTGTTGTCAGTCAGGCTGATCAAGATGTTGTAAATTCAATCGTTGGTAATGACCAAATCAAATCTATTACGATTGAAGGCGATACAACTGAATTATTCGAATCTCAAGCAGGTCGCATCGCTGAATGGAATAAACATTTGTAGAATTAAACGCTTATAAAAAAAGGCTTCGGAAAGCTTCGAAGCCTTTTTTAGTTTTGGCAATTCTTTGTATCAATAGAAGAACATACGGATACCTGCTTGAGCAGTCCAGCCATACTCTTCAAATTGAGCATTTCGAGAAGGATTTCCATAATAAGTGTAGCGAGGTTCATTATTTAGATTAATTCCCTCAAGATAGAACTGGATACGATCGCTGTATAAATATTTCGCTGATACGTCAAATTGCAGATGATCATCAACATAAATATCAAATTCAGGATCATCTAATTCGGTCGCTTCTGTAAAATAAGCATCTCTGTATGTCCAGGCGGCTCTTAAACTCCATGGTCCTTTTTCATATCCAACAGCAAAGTTAGCGACATTGTCTGATTGACGCGGGAGTGGAATCTTATCAGTTCTGAAAGCTAGTTTTGCTGATGAATCAACATAAGTATAATTTGCAGAAATCAAGAAACCATCGAAAGGATCAGGTAAAAATGATAGTTGTTGTACATAATTTAGTTCTATACCAAGTAAGTCAGCAGACTCTCCGTTCAATGGTTGAATAGCTTCATCAAAATCAGTGTATTCACCCGTACCGGATACATCAGCGAGAACGACAAAATTATCAATATCCTTATAGAAAACACCGGCAGAAAACACTCCGATATTACCAGGGTAGTATTCTATTCCGAAATCAAAGTTATTAGAGGTCATTGGTTCTAGATATGGGTTGCCAATTTCAGCCTTTCTTTCAATCACACCATCATCCTCTTCAATTTCAATGAGTTCAACCGGAGCTGAGTGTTTAAAATTGGGGCGAACTAAAGATCTGGATGCCGCAGCTCTGACTATCAACTTATCACTAACTTCATGAGTGATATTTATGCTCGGAAGAACTTCACTATAGTCGTTTGATACATTTATTGGAGTAATTGTAATCTCTTGTTCTGAAATATTAGATAATGTGACTCTTTGACCAACGGCGTCAAAATTAGTTTTTTCAAGTCTGACACCACCAACAACTCTGGTATTTCCGAACTCAGATTTTGCCATAAGATAAGCAGCTGTCACATCTTCATCAATGATGTAATCAGTACTAGCGGACTCAATAAATGTTGTATCTGTATCTTCATCGAAACTACTGCGATTATTCAATGCAAAATTCCTGAATGCAGACTCGTTGATTGTTGGCCCAAAGTTACTGACAAAATGGTCAATCGGGCTTCCTAAAAAATCTGCAATGGTATAATCAGCACCAAATCCGTCATAAACTGTCAGATTAACATCATTAAATTTTTCACGATTTCTTTGTTTCAAACCAAACTTAATATATCCAGAGCTATTGTTCCACAACATATTTTTCTTAAAGTCTAGCTGAAAACTAGTTTCTTTATCTTCAGTTAAATTATCGCTAATTTCAATTTCATCCAGTTCATAATTAGCAGCATCGACAGCTCCGGCAGGTACGCTAATGATTTGAGTCATTCCTCCCGGGATATTAAGACTAAAATCATCTACTTTATCCTTGAAGGTGGCATCAATTCTTCCTGGCTCTTCTTCTTGTGCTTTTGAATATCCAATTGAGTAATCAATATCCCATTCATCTCCTTCAAATTCACCGCCAAAAACTACCGATGTGATTGTTTGAGTTTCTAATCTTGATTTAAGCTCTCTGTCTGTTTTTAATCTGTCAAAATTATAAGAATTTCCTGAGTGACTCAATATGTCACTGTCTTCCCACTTAAATTCGTTTTTGTAACGTCGTTCCTTATCTTCAAAATCACTATACAAGGTTCGTAAAAAAATGAGATGTTCCGGTGAGTTTTGATAATCCAGATTCACTGCAACGCCCAATCTTTCACGATTGATTGTATAATCTCTTGTTTCAGACTCTAGTGGCAATACAGCCTCACTGCCATCCGGTAAATCAAAACGATCCCAACCGCCATCTGTTTCCATGTTGTCTGAACCAAACTCACGATCAAACCAGCTTGCTGAAATTGCTAGAGCTAAATTTTCCTGACCTTCACCAACTGAAAATAAGTTGGTATAGTTTGAAGATATTTTCGGACTCGTTTTGCCCACAAGATTATTGTGACTTCCTTGCACTCTGAGGTTGAATGTCTGACCGCCACGATCAAAACCACTCAATGATTTTACATCAATACTTCCTCCCATTGCATCCCCGTCTTTATCAGCACGAGCTGATTTACTGACAGATATCTCTTCAATTAAATCTGAAGGAATCACATCCATTGCAACTTGTCTTTGATCCGCTTCAGCAGATGGAACAGAAATACCATTGATTGCAATTGAGTTGAAATTGGGGTCCATCCCTCTAACAACGATAAAACGACCTTCACCTTGATCTCTTGTGATTGAAACACCTGCAACACGTTGAAGTGCTTCAGTAACATTTTGATCGGGTAATTGACCAATTGCATCTGCTGAAAGTACACTCATAGTATGGTCAGCATTTTTTTGTTTATTTAAAGAAGACGCTTGTGTTGCTGTTTGTCCGATAACTAACTGGTTTTCCAAGTTAGTAACATCCTCTCCAATTGTAATGACAATATCATTTTTGTCAGAGCCAACAATAACTTTTTCAATTTTTGGTTCTGAACCCAAATACTCAACTTTCAATGTGTATGTGCCATTGTCGAGACTTTTAAAGTTAAAGCGCCCTTTATTGTCTGTAACTTGAGATTGCTGATTTTCAACAATTGTGACTTTAGCCCCTTCAAAATAGACCGATTGATTTGTATTTGCTACTTTTCCAACTAGCTCAGCTGCTGAGATTTGACTGGTTAATGGTAATAAAGCTAACCATAATTTATTTCTTTTCATAATGCTCTACTCATAATTAAACAAGCAAAGTTTATGAATCGTTTATTACAACTCAGTTAAAAAATAAGAACGTAGAATTTTCACTCATGTAATAATTTTTGGATTGTATTGAGTCATATTTGTGTAACATATATCATATAAATTGTACTCAAGTTAAAAATTTATTGTGTGATGAAAAAGCTAGTAATGTTGTTTGTAGTTATATCCTTATTTGGTTGTGGAGTTCAAAAAAGTCAGATGGTTAGGATTGAAGCTAAAGTTGAAACTGAGTCGGTAGTAAGCTCCGGAGATGCCGCAGACGACCCTGCCATCTGGATACATTCTACTGACCATGAGCAAAGTTTAATATTGGGCAGCAATAAGAAGTTAGGTATTTATAGTTATGATTTACATGGAAATGTTAAGCAGTTTCTTCCTCTTGGAAGAGTGAATAATATTGATATTAGACAAAGTGTTCCGGTAAATGGTGAGGTAATAGATATTGTTTCAGGAACGAACCGGAGTACAAATCGAGTTGAAGTTTTACAAATAGATGATGGAATAATGAAACCTCTTAATTTGGATATTCCATCTTCAAAACTTTCTGAAGTATATGGTTTTTGTATGGGCTTTATAAATAATCAGCACTTAGTCTTTCTTGCGGTTGGTTTAGATGAAGATGCTGAATTATATGAGTTAAAAAATAACAAGAAAGAATCTTACCTTGAAATCACCAGAACATTACCAATTGAAACCAAGTCAGAAGGTTGTGTAATTGATGACGATAGTGGTGAAATTTTTGTTGGTGAAGAAGAGGTTGGAATTTGGAGATTTAATTATTTTGATGAAAATGTCAAAGATAAAGTGATTTCTATAGAGAGTAAAAATTTAAAAGCTGACATTGAGGGTCTAGCATTATTTAATGCAAATGAAAAAAAATATTTGATTGCATCATCGCAAGGTAGTAATACATATCCGGTTTTTGATCGTAAGGACTATTCTTTTGTTAAAACCTTTCAGGTAGTTGCAGGAAAAGAGATTGACGGAACGACTGAAACTGACGGTATTGAGTTTTCAACAGAGTTAAAGTCTAAAGAATTTCCATTGGGAGTATTTATTGTTCAAGATGATAAGAACACTAATCCAAGAGGAAATCAGAATTTTAAATTGATTTCTGCTGAAGAAATTATTAATGAACTATAAGGGTTCTCAGCTTTAATCTCTTAAAAGCTCATTAATAGATGTCTTGGAGCGAGTTTGTTCATCCACTGTTTTGACAATCACAGCACAACTCAGCGAGTGCGAACCATCTTTGGCAGGTAAACTGCCTGGCACTACAACTGAACCCGGAGGAACATAGCCATAGCTGATTTCTCCGGTTTCCCGATTATAAATTTTAGTGCTTTGTGAAATGAAAACTCCCATGGATAGCACGCATCCTTTACCGATTCTCACACCTTCAACCACTTCCGAGCGAGCACCGATAAAACAGTTGTCTTCTATAATGGTTGGAGATGCTTGCAGAGGCTCTAGCACACCACCAATTCCTACACCGCCGGAGAGATGGACATTTTTTCCAATTTGAGCACAACTTCCAACAGTTGCCCAAGTATCAACCATAGTTCCATCATCCACATAAGCCCCGATATTGACATAACTCGGCATAACAACGACATTCTTCCCCAGAAACGCACCTCTGCGAACCGTTGCTGGTGGAACAATACGAGCTCCGGTTTTTTTGAAATCGGCTTCAGTTGCATTAAAAAAGCGGCACGGAACTTTGTCATAAAAATTGTGCGTTGTCCCTTCCATAACGTAGTTGTCATGGATTGAAAAATACAAAAGAACTGCTTTTTTGAGCCATTCATTGACATGCCATTCACCATTTTCTAATGGTTCAGCGACTCGAAATTCGCCAGACTCTAATGCTGACATGACTGCTCCGACAGAGTCTTCACAATACGCTGCTAAATCATTTTTACTGAGTTCTTTACGGTTCTGCCATGCTTGTTCAATGGTATTTTGTAATTCTGTCATAGTTCTTTAATCAATGTTGTTTGTAGTGTTTTTAATAGTTCTTCGTTTAAGGCTTTGTGATTAAAACTCAACCAATAAGTGGATTCAGCACGAACTCCAACTTTTACAATTTTTGCGGCTTTAATCGAAATTTCCAGTGATTTCAGTATCTTGGCAATTAATGGTAATAATCCGTGTTTGTCTCGACAGATAACCTCTATCAAACTTCTGTTGTTATTATCTGAAGAGTGAATAATCACTTTCGGTTTAATTTTGAAGACTTTTTCCCTGCTTGGAGTGAATTTGTTAATAGCCACTTCCTGAAATTTTTTCACAGAAAGGTATGATTTGAGTTCATTTGTCATTCTTTGAGTATTTTCAGCAGAGTCATGTTTTTCATCAATAATACATTGAACTGTATTCAATGCCATATTATCAGAAGTGATATTAATGTCGGCATCAACGACAGTAAAATTATATTTTTCTAAAACTGAAACCATCAAATAATACAACCCTGTGAAATCCTCGCAATAAACCAGAAATTCAACGCTACCTTTTTGATTGGGAAGCTGAGTGACTATTGGTAAATTTTTCTGAGATGTAATTTGATGAATTGTCAGAAGTTTTTCGATATTGAATTTTTGATAGAACTCCAATGGAAAAGTTTGAAATTGTCTGTCTATCGTCGATACATCAATATTGTTTTTTAACAATTCTTGTCTAAGTGAATTCCTAACCGCATCAGTACTTTGTTGCGAATGATCTTCTGTTAAATATTTCTGAGACTTATAAAACAATTCGTAAATTAATGTTTGTTTGAATTCGTTTAGAAGTTTTGGATCAGTTGCAGAAATATCAGCTAATGTGAGCAAATATAAGGAACGAAGTTTTAACAAGTCACCAACTTGTTCAGAAAACTTACTAATGACATCCGGGTCGCTCAAATCTCTTTTTTGGGCCGTTTCACTCATAATCAGGTGATATTTGACCAGCCAAACGACCAGTTCGGTATTTTCTTCATTGATATTGTGATTTTGACAAAATTCCGCAACATCAATTGCTCCTAGATCAGCATGCCTTCCTTGACGGCCTTTGGCAATATCATGAAACATGGCTGCTATGTAAAGTAAATAGGGATTTGGAATTTGTTTAAAAATTTCATAAGTGTTTTTAGCCGGGTTGTCTGCATTTCTAAAGTTATACAAATTCCTTACGGCAAACAAACTGTGTTGATCAACGGTATAAATATGAAATAAATCAAACTGCATGCGTCCGACGATTCGACCAAAAACCGGCAAATAACGAGCCAAAATTCCCAGACGATTCATTTGGGTTAATACAACATCAACCCTATCATCTTGTTGTAAAATCTGCAGAAACTGCTCTCTGATTTGAAGGTTGTTGCAAAACTCATCATTAACTTGCTTGATGTTGTGTCGCATTGCCCTCAGCGTTCCGGCACGGATTCCCTGAATATCCGTGTGCTTCTGGAGCAGAAGAAATAGTTCAAACCAAACTGTTGGAGTGTTACGAAATAAATCCGTATCATTTATCTCAATGAAACTGTTGACACTCTTAAACCTTTCATTCAAATGTCTGATTTCATGGTTTTGTTTTTTTCGCAAAATCTTTTCATCAAATAATTGCAACAGCAATGAATTCAGGCGTTCCAGTTGCATGGCATTGCGATAGTAAATTTGCATGAATTGCTCAACTGCGGGATTTTTTTCTCCCTCGTCATTAAAACCAAATACTTTTGCGAGTTTGAGTTGATGATCAAATAAAATTCGATCCTCCTTGCGTTTGGCAATAATATGCAAGGCAAAGCGGACTTTCCAGAGAAAGTTCTGGCCTTTTTGCAGTCGGATAAACTCGTGTTCACTGAGAAAATCATAATCGACCAATTCGTGTAAAGATTCAGCTTGATAAAAGCGTTGCACCACCCATGAAATCATCTGAATATCACGCAATCCACCGGGACCTTCTTTCAGGTTCGGTTCGACATTGTAAGCGGTTTCGCTGAATTTATGATGTCTTTGTTTTTGCTCTTCGAGTTTGGCAACAAAAAAATCTTTGCCTTTCCAAATCTTTTTGGTAGATACGGATTTTCTCATCTTATTGAATAACTTTTTATTGCCTTTGATGAGTCTGGATTCCATCAGGTTTGTTGCTATTGTGATATCGCTTTGCGCATATTCAAAGCATTGCTTGACTGTCCGAACCGATGAACCAACATCTAATCCTAAGTCCCAAAGTGATTGGATAAAACCTCTTAATTTATTTTTATAACTTTTTGATTTTTTTGGAATTATAATTAGTAAGTCAACATCAGAGTAGGGGTGAAGTTCGCCTCTGCCAAACCCACCAACAGCAACCAGAGCGAGTTTTTTTTTGAAACCAAGGCTATTCCAGATTTGTAAAACTAACTGCTCAACGTACCAGGCACGAGTTTTTACCAGTTTGGCAACCTGAGACTGATCCTTGAGAAAATCATTTGTCAGGTTTTCATCCGCTTTTTTCAGTAGTTTTTTATAAACCTCCAGCGAAATTTTCTGAGATTTCTGAAGTTCAAGAACATCCAGATAATTTTCAGCATTCAGCGGAGGAGCAATCCGGGACATTCTCTAATAATCAAACTGATATTTGTCAGAAACTGTCAATACTTCGACACCTGTTTCGGTGACGACCATTGTGTGTTCCCATTGAGCGGATAAACTTCTGTCCTTGGTAACAACGGTCCAGCCGTCATTGAGCAATCTGGAGTGACGTTTGCCAAGATTAATCATGGGTTCAATCGTGAAAGTCATGCCTTTTTTGAGTGTGACTCCGGTTCCTTTCATACCATAATGCAAGACTTGTGGAGCTTCATGAAATGTATTGCCAATTCCATGTCCGCAATATTCTCGCACAACGCTAAATCCATGTTTGTGAGCATGTTCAGCAATCGCATAACCGATATCACCCAACTTAATACCAGGCGCCACCATACGAATACCAATTTCCATGCATTGTTTTGTCACATCAATGAGTTTTTGTGCACGCCCTGAAACTTTTCCAACGACAAACATGCGCGAGGTATCTCCATACCATCCATCTTTGATGACCGTAACATCAATGTTCACGATATCACCATTTTTTAATTTTTTATCGGCAGGGATGCCATGACAAATGACTTGGTTGATTGATGTGCAAATTGATTTGGGAAATCCATTGTAGTTTAATGGAGCAGGTATCGCACCCTGAACATTGACAATGTAATCATGACAGATTTTATCAAGCTCTTCGGTTGTAACACCGGCGACAACGTGAGGCTCAATCATATCGAGAACTTCAGCTGCCAAACGTCCGGCAACCCGCATTTTTTGAATTTCTTCTTCGGTTTTTATTGAAATTGGCTCCATTAATACAATTTGGAATTTGAAAAAACGCTATTGTAGCCTAATTTTCAAAAAAAATATGAAAAACACTATGAAACAGTTATTATTGATTTCTTTGTTGCTATTGGTTCTATCACACTATGATTAAATCTTTATTAGTTTTGATACTCATAATTATCTCTAATCAAGCGGGTTCGGTGAAAATTATTGGATTAGAAGATGACGGAAAAACTCCATTGCAGAAGTTTTTAGATAATCAGCTGATTTCCGGTGTTTATGATGTCCATAATCCCATATATTGTTCACAAAAAGCCAAGAAACAATACTTGCCAGAAATTTTGCCATTAGATACTGTTCTCAAAGTAATGAAAAATGGTAATCAAGTGACGGTAAAAGGTAATATGGATATATTGGTCTCAATTATCAAAAGAGCGTTAGAAATTCTCAATAATAACAATGACTTAATGACTTATAAAAAACACGTTTGTGTCGGTTTTTTCAATGATGAGAAAGCTATCAATGGCAATGCATATTCGCATGGTCATGGGTACATGATTTTTGATTTCAAATTGATTCAATATTTGTACAATTTGCCGGATGAAATGCGAAGCTCGTGGGTGTTTGACTATCTGGCTTTGCATGAGTTTGCTCATCAGTTGCAATATTGGAATGCTGATGAAGAGATTTTGAATGTAGTCAAAAACAAGCAAAGCTCCAAAAACTCTGAACTGGCAGCAGATTGCGTATCTGCCGCACTATTAACAAACATGAACATTGGATTGCCACCGGATCTTTTTGATGTGAGTGCCGTGGGAATTACCGGCGGAGCTTATGCTCTTGGTGATTTTTTATATGAATCACCGGATCATCACGGCACGCCCGAAGAACGGAAAAAAGCGGCTCAGTTTGGTATTAACATGATAATTGATAATATGGATGCAATCAAATCCGGGATCTTGAAACATACAAGTGGTTCTATTCTTAAAAGTTGCAACACTTTTGTGAAGCTGACACTTAATTAATATTCAGGAGTTTGACATGGAATTGTCGGAGTTGTTAAATCTGTTAAACACTCAATTTTTAAACCAATACCGAACTAAAATCATTGGTGGTTTTACCGAGCCTTTTTATAAAACTTTTACTGATGATGAGTTTGCAGAAATTCAATTTTCCCACGATTATATTCGCAGTGCTTTGCATGAACTGGCTCACTGGTGTGTGGCAGGTAAAGAGCGGCGAAAACTCGATGATTTTGGCTATTGGTATGCACCGGATGGGCGTACTCAAGATCAACAAAATAAATTCTTCAAAGTCGAAGTCAAACCGCAAGCCATCGAATGGGCTTTTTCAATTCTCTGTGATGTTAAGTTCGAGCCAAGCATGGATAATCTCAATAATGCGACAGAAGGAGCGGAACAGTTTACTCTTGATGTGAAGAATCAACTTGAAGATTATATACAGAATGGTTTTAGTAAGCGTGTTAGTGAGATTTTGAGGTTATTAGCTAATGAACAGGGTATTGGAGATATTTATGATTATATCGTAAATATTTTGGGTTATTCCGAGTGAGTGGAACGATCGGAGAATTCTGAAAACTGTCTAAGGAACACAGAGTTCACAGAGAAAACACGGAGTTGCACAGAGTTTTTTTTTATTATCCGTCATACCTGCGCAGGCAGGTATCTCACTAATTTCAGTCTCGCTCCAATGCTCTGAGACTGTGAAATAACATATAGAAAAATCATCGTAAATATGGATTGTTCTCATTTTTCTATATTGTACTAAATTTATGATTAACTACTTTATATTTTCTTACTAGCTATAAATTTAGCTTTGCTTGTCATTATCTTCAATAACTGACTTTTTACTCAGGTGAATATGGCCTTTTAAAGGTCTTACATCAATCTTATCATTTTTCTAAATATATCAATACCCAGTATATTTAATACTCGCTTAAAATTGTAAGTAAACATGATTAATGCATTTTCACCAGATACCTTTTCAATGCCCCGAACAAGATAATGATCCCAACCGAGCATTCGTTTTATTGTTCCAAATGGATGCTCTACAATGGAACCTCTTTTCTTAATAATTTCTTTTGATTCCTCTAAGGCCATATTTTCCCTATGTTTTTCAACCACAGCTTCATATTCCCATCTATAAATCACTTTATAAGACGCCTTAGATGACAAGCATTTTTCTCGTAATGGACATCCATTACAATCCGGGTTTGTCGTTGCATATTTATAGTATAGTTTTTCATTTTTAGTTTGTTTCGATATTGTTTTTTTGAGGCTCTTATTGTTTGGACATACATAACAGTCATTTTGTGAATCATATTTAAAGGCGTCTCTTGTATATTTACCTTTGTTTTTTTGACCTTGAGTTTTATTGCCTTCAGGTATTGATATTTTGATGTTGTCATCCACACACTTCTTGATCTCTTTGGCACTAAAGTATCTACATCACCGACTATGTCTAATTCCTGAACTTCAAGATTCTCTTTGCTTTGAACTGACATATTGTGAAGTTGTTCTAAGTCATTACCACTTGAGGAAACATCAGTGGCTACTATTAATTTGAATTTTTCATCTACTGTTATTTGTGTATTGTAAGCCACAAGGTTATGAGCAGGCTTTTTCATTAGTGATGCATCCGGGTCTGTGAGGTTATGTTGCTTTTTTTAGTTTCTCAAGAAGCGCTAAATCATCTAACAGCTTTTGTTGTCTGGCTTTCAGTTTTTCTATATCCCTGGGTAATTTATCTGCCAGGTTTGATGGTTGCTTTTCTTTATCCGAACTATCTAAAGTTTTTAAATAGGTTTCAATTTTCTCATCTATAATTACCAAGTCTTTTTCAATTGTCTTCTTCATTAGTAATTTGTTTTTTGAGGCATTGGCTTTTAAAATGCTCCATCAACAGCTTTTAGACCATCTCCAATCAAACTCAGGTTCTTACATAACAGAACAAAGTGTCTAAATGTCTTTCTTAGTGCTTTGGGATTGTTTTTCTAAAGTCTGATATTGTATGGTAAGTTGGTGTTAATCCCTGAAGTAAGCCACATGAGTTCAATGTTGCGTTTGCACTCTCGCTCTAACATTCGGCTACTTCTGATTTTATTCAAATATCCATAAAGATATATTTTCATTAATAGTTTGGGACTGTAAGATTTTTGACCGTCAGACCGGTTGCTTTTCCTTGTATCTTGAAAGCCTAGCTTATCAAAATCCAGTTGTGTAATGTAATCATCAATCGCTCTTACACTATTGTCAGAGTCTATATATTCATCCAGACTGGGAGGGAAGATTAATTGTTGATGACGATTCTTTCCTGATTTATAAAATGATGACATTTGTAAAAATTTGTATTATTAGCACATATGATTGTAACATGTTTTGTTGTAATTCTAATATGAGTTATTTCACAGTCTCAGAGCGTGGGAACGAGGGAAAAGTATTGACTGGTTTAGTTTTAACCATGAAGCACAAGGTAGGTTTTAATGTTTGTAAATAGTTGAATTGAATTTACACAACCTGGAACAAATTACTCTATCATCATGAATAAGTAAAAAAATACATCGTCATCTCGACTAAGCGTAGCGCATGGAGAGATCTAATAAATTTATGCTATCATTGAAATCATGGAAGAGTATTATGTTTATATCATCAGTAATCAAAGCAACACGGTCCTATATATTGGCATTACAAATAACCTGAAACGGCGAATTTACGAATATAAAGAGGAACTCGTTGATGGTTTTTCTAAAAAATACAGGCCTGAGAAGTTAGTTTACTTTGAGCAATTGGTTGATATCGAAAATGCTATCTTAAGGGAAAAACAATTAAAGAAATGGAATCGAAAAAAAAAGAACCTTTTGGTTAATAAATTGAATTCTGAGTGGCGAGACTTATACTATGAAATATTGGATTAAGTGTGGTATGAGATTTCTCCACTCACTTCGTTCGGTCGAAATGACGAGATATGTTTGAGTATACCAAAAATGATAGTAGGTTTACTTTTCTAACCTTGTAAAGACTTCAAAATTATAGCAATATAAAAGCTGGCTTTTACAATCTGTTTCTCAGATACTTTTCGGGCTTGTTGGTCGTAGATATTTGAGATATAAATTTTGCCCGAAGTGTTATTTTGCTCTTCATATTTACGAAGAAGGTCTAAAAGTACAGGTGTGTAAACATATTTTATTGCTATTTGGTGGGATTGTTTGGCTTGTTTTGGAAAAGTACTTTCATTTGATGCTAGTTTAAAATCACTATAATTTTCTAAAAGTTTTTTTGCTTTTAAATCAATCACTTTGAAAGATGTGGTTTCGTTGAGTCTGGAGTCCCAGAACCAGTGCAGGTTTTCAATCTGACCTTGTCCTTTGATTTTGATTGAATTGCCACCACGATCGCCTTCGGCAAATAATTGAGTTGAAAACAATGCGGTACTGTGAAGAGGCTGGTGCAGGTCGCCAATCAGATGTAAAACCCAACAGAGGGCGACAGCTTTTTCCTGTTTATCAACGGTTTGATTTTTGAGAATAGCAATATTTGTCTCTAACGCCTGTAAGATATTGAAAGTGTGATTCGGTTTACCATTACCGTGTTCATCAAGGTTGACAAAGTCAGTATTTACCGACTCATTCAAAAATAACGGATAGTTGATATAGTGCCATGTGGAATGGTGATATTTGTCTTTATCAGATTGATGAAATCCTCGAGCCATATCCGGCCAGGTTGCTGCCTGGCGAAAAATCCATTCATTGTAGTTGTCGGGATTGAATTTAACAAATTGAGGGATGTTGTTCTTAAAATCCTTAATAAAACGAGGATGATGTTTCAGAATGTCAACCCAATAATTTCTATCTTGTTCGGAGAGCAGCTCCCAGGTTATGGCTGAACTTAACTGATGTCCGGCAGCATTCCATGCTTGAGTGTTGCTGCTAAAAGATATAACAGCAAGAAAAATAAAATTTAAAACATATTTTCTTGCTGTCATCATTTTTAAACTCCTTGTTTGGCAAGGAGTTCTTCGTAAGTGCCACGGTGGTCGATGTATTGACCTTCCTGTAACTCAAGAACTCTGGTTGCAATGGAGGACACGAATTGACGGTCGTGAGAAACAAAAATTAATGTTCCTTCGTAGTTTTCCAAAGCCAGATTCAACGATTCAATGGATTCCATGTCCAAGTGGTTGGTTGGTTCGTCCATGAACAGAATATTTGGTTTTTGTAACATGATTTTACCAAACATCATGCGACCTTTCTCACCACCGGAAAGCACATTGAGTTTTTTCTTGGAGTCTTCTTTTGAAAACAATAAACGTCCCATAACGCTACGAACCGCTTGTTCATCATCTTCCGGCTTTTTCCACTGCATCATCCAGTCAAAAGCATTGATGTTTTCTTTGAACTCAGCCATGTTATCTTGTTTGAAATAGGCAATATTCGCATGTTCAGGCCATTTGATGGAACCTGAATCTGCTTGAATGGTTTCAGTCAGGCAGTTCAACAAAGTTGTTTTACCAATACCGTTAGCACCAATGACTGCCAGTTTTTCACCAACTTCCAAAGTGATGCTTAAATCTTTGAATAATGTTTTATCATCAAAAGATTTGCTCAAGTCTTTGGCACTCAAGGCATTTTTTATTAATGCTTTTTCCTGCTCAATAATAATATATGGATTCACCCTTGATGATGGTTTGATATGATGCAATTGAATTTTATCCAATTGCTTTTGACGCGAGGTTGCTTGTCTGGCTTTTGAAGCATTTGCCGAAAATCGGCTGATGAAGTGTTTAAGTTCCTTCATTTGCTCTTTCATCTTGGCATTTTCAGCGTGTAAACGTTCTTTGGATTGAGTCGCAGCAATCATGTATTCATCATAATTACCAGGGAATTGGCGTAATTCACCATAATCCAGATCCAGCATGTGTGTACAGACAGAGTTAAGAAAATGTCTGTCATGCGAAATGATTATCATTGTTGATTTTCTGGAATTTAAAGTATTCTCCAACCAACGAATGGTATTGATATCGAGGTTATTGGTTGGTTCGTCCAATAATAGAAAATCAGGATTAGAAAAAAGTACCTGAGCCAGCAATACACGCAGTTTCCAGCCCGGAGCCACTTCTGACATCAGTCCATAATGTTGCTCTTCGGGAATTTCCAAACCCATCAATAATTCTCCGGCACGAGCTTCTGCTGAATATCCGTCCATTTCGGCAAATTCTGTTTCCAGATTGGCAACTTTGATGCCATCTTCTTCTGTCATTTCAGGGAGAGCATAAATGCGGTCACGTTCTTCTTTAACGCGCCATAATTCCTTATCACCCATGATAACAGTGTCTATGACTGAAAACTCTTCAAAAGCGTATTGATCTTGTCCTAAAACACCAATTTTATCGTGTTCATCATAACTGACCGAACCATTTGTTGGTTGTAATTCTTTGGTGAGAATTTTCATGAAAGTCGATTTTCCGCAACCGTTTGCACCAATAAGTCCATAGCGGTTACCGTTACCAAATTTCATGGAAATATTATCAAATAACGGTTTTGAACCGAATTGAATACCTACATTTGCTGATACTATCATGACAAGTCCGAAAGAGTGATTTTAAAAAACCCGCGATTATACCTTTTACACGGAATAAATTAAACTGAAACCATTGGTTTCAGCCGTAACAAAAGCTATCTTTATAATTATTTGAACTTTTTATTTAGACTTTCCCTGATTGGCGACAGCTGCGGCTGCTTTTGCAATTTTATCCTGATCACCCAGATAGTAGTTTCTGATTGGTTTTAAATCGTCGTCCAACTCGTAAACTAATGGCACTCCTGTTGGAATATTAAGTTTCAAAATATCTTCATCAGAAACTTTATCCAAGTATTTAACCAACGCTCTCAGTGAGTTGCCATGAGCAGCAATGATGAGTTTCTTACCACTTTTTAAGTCAGGTACGATTCTTTTTTTCCAAAATGGAATCACTCTCTTATAGGTGTCTTTTAAGCATTCACCCAAAGGAATTTGTGATTTTTTCAGTTCTTTGTATTTCCGTTCAAAAGCACAATTTCTTTCATCGTCCCAATCCAGCTGAGGAGGGCGAGTGGCATAGCTTCTGCGCCAGATAAGAACCTGTTCATCACCGTATTTTTCGGCAGTTTCTGCTTTGTTTAAACCTTGTAAAGCTCCGTAATGTCTTTCGTTGAGTTTCCATGAACGCTTCACCGGAATCCACATTTGATCCAGTTCTTGCAGGGAAATCCAAAGTGTGCGAATGGCTCTTTTGAGTACAGATGTGTATGCTTTATCGAATTCAAATCCTTCCTGTTTCAATATTTGACCGGCACTCAATGCTTGTTTGATACCGGTTTCGGTTAAATCCACATCGGTCCATCCGGTAAATCGATTTGCCAGATTCCATTCACTTTCACCATGTCTCAAAAGTACTAATTTTATCATTGCAGAGTATCCAGTTTTTTGAAAAAACGAATTATAACAGTTGAACTGATATTCGGGGGGAAATTTCCCTGATTAAATTAGAAATACAATGAGGTTTAAGTTCATAAAGCCGGGCTAAAGTAAGTTTGTAAGATTGGAGTTTTTGTGACAAAAAAATGTTATTCAAAATAACTAAGGAGTATAATTTGGCACCATTATAATTTTTAAAACAGGTTGTTCTTATGTTTGGACTTTCTACAACGGCGCATAAAAAGCACATTCAGGCAGTTAGAAGGAATTTGACAAAAATTGCCAGTCCTGAATTATTGCCGGTATGTAAAAAAACATGCGAGTTATTCTTTGGCGGAATGTCAGTTTCAGAAATTGAAATGCATTCTGATAGTCATTGGACTGAAATTATCAATGATTTTGTTAATTCGATTAAAAAATACAATCAGCAAAGCGGTTATGTCAGGGTTTTTAACCCAAGTAAAGAAAAAGACGGCTTTGACAATAATAATACAGTCATTCAAATCATTTGTCCTGACATGCCGTTTATTGTCGACTCTGTGGTTTTGGCTTTGGCAAAAAATGGATTGGCAATGCAATTGATGACGCATCCTGTGGCAAATGTTAGCAGATCGAAATCCGGAGTTTTGAAGTCAGCCGGTGAATCCGGAGATGATTTCAAGGAATCATGGACGCATATCGAAATCAGTCGCATTGTTGATATTGAAAAAATCTCTGAAATTCAAACGGCTTTAGAACTGGTTATTAACAAAGTGACTGTTTGTGTTCAGGACTGGAAGTCCATGCTTGGAAAAGTCGAAGAAGCAAAGAATGATTTAGTGGTTAAAGACTCAAAGTCTGTACATGGTAAACAATTGAAATTCATTGATTGGTTGCTGGATGATAATTTTACCTTTTTGGGTTATCAGTATTATCAAATTCAAAATAACAATTCAGAGTCTCCCATTGTTGCCAATCGTGATTCAGCGCTAGGTTTATACCGTTCGGAAGCTTATTTAAAAGATGTTGATTTCCTGATTGATAAGGATTATCAAATTCAACGTCAATCGGATTTAATGATTATCACTAAACTGAATGCCAGACCTCGTGTTCATCGTGAAGGCACATTGGATTATGTGGGTGTGGTTGTAATCAATGACGAAGGGAACGTGATTGCGGAGCATAGGTTTGTTGGTTTATACACTTCAGCGGCAATCAACACACGTCCTTGGGATATTCCTTATATCAACGATAAAGTGAAAGGCGTGACCAAACGCTTTAAATTTGGTGAGGCGAGTCATACGGGTAAACACATCGTACATTTGATGGAAACACTGCCGCGTGATGAAATTATGCAATCAAGCAGTGATGAACTTTATGCAACGATTTATTCGATTCTGACAATTCTGGAAAGACAAACAGCGAATGTGACATTCAGGCAGGATAAATTTAAACGCTATTATGCCTTTTTGGTTCATATTCCCAGAGATAAGTTTAATACTGAAGTTCGCCAAATGATTCAGGCTATTCTTGTTGAAGAGGTTTCCGGTTCTAATATTGAATTCCAAGTCAAAATTGAAGAATCCAATCTGACAAGACTCTATCTCACTGTTTACACTAATCATAATTTTGATATTAGTGCCAGTGAGTTAGAGAGAAAAATTTCTGCCGAACTCAAATCATGGCAAGAACGATTGCAGGAAATTTTACTGAAAAAACATGGTAATGAAAGAGGTTATTTTCTGGCGCAAAAATATGCCGGTTGTTTTCCAATGGCATACATGGATGATGTTTCACCAAAAATGGCAGCTTATGATGTCGAATATGCAGCGAAACTATTAGACAATGCCGGTTTGGAACTGAGTCTTTATCGACCTAAAGATGTTAGCAGTAAACTATTCAGGTTTAAAATATTCCGTTGTCAGAATACCATTCCTCTCAGTGATGTCTTACCAATTTTAGAAAACTTTGGCTTGCATGTTGTCAGAGAAAGACCTTATAAAGTCAAACTGGCAAATGGTAACTGTTTCTGGATTCAGGATTTTGATTTGGCATTATCGCATGGTGCGGAACTGGAATTGAAACTGGTTAAAGAGCGCTTTAAACAAGCATTTAAGGAAATTGTTAATGGCGTGGTTGAAAATGATTCGTTCAATAAACTTTTAATTTTAGGTGGTTTGACCTCCAGACAGATTGTTGTCTTGAGAGCCATCAGTAAATATCTTAAACAAACCAACTTATCATTTTCGCAATCCTATATTCAAAAAGCCTTGGTTTCACAAGCGCATATATCGCGTTGGTTGCTCGAACTGTTCACAGTGCGTTTTGATGTTTCTTTTGAAGATATACCAACCAAAGAGCATAAAAATTACTTAACTGACTTCAAAGAGAAATTTGATAATCAACTTAATCACCTGGGTGTTAAACTCAATGAGTTTCAGGAGAATGCGGTTTCACAATATTTTACCAGTGCTTCATTCAATCGTAAAAGACAAGAAAAGAAAGTGATTGCTGTTGTCAGAGCCTTGCTAGATACAGTAAGTTCACAAGATGAAGATACAATTATCCGCTCTTTCTGCGAAGTTATTCTGGCAATATTGAGAACCAATTTTTATCAAAATGATGTGAGAGGCAATCACAAATCTTATGTGAGCTTCAAATTAAACTCATCCAAAGTTCCACAAATGCCGAAACCGGTTCCTTTCAGAGAGATTTTTGCTTATTCTCCAAGATTTGAAGCCATTCACTTGCGTAAAGGTGAGGTTGCTCGTGGCGGATTGAGATGGTCGGATCGTTATGAAGATTTCAGAACTGAGGTTCTGGGTTTGATGAAAGCGCAAAATGTTAAGAACTCTATCATTGTGCCGGTTGGTTCAAAAGGCGGGTTTGTTGTGAAACAAATGCCTAAAGGAGGACGTGAAGAGGTTCTGGCTGAAGGAATTGAGTGTTATAAAAACTTTATCCGTAGTATGTTGGATATAACCGATAATATTGTTTCCGGAAAAGTAGTTAACCCTGAAAATGTCATCAGATATGATCATGATGATCCTTATCTGGTTGTGGCTGCTGACAAAGGAACAGCAAAATTTTCTGATATCGCCAATGGAATTTCGGCTGATTATGGTTTCTGGCTTGGTGATGCTTTTGCTTCCGGTGGTTCTGTAGGTTATGACCATAAAGCCATGGGTATTACTGCAAAAGGCGCCTGGGAATCAGTTAAACGTCATTTCAGAGAATTGAACATGGACTGTCAGAGTGAAGATTTCAGCGTTGTGGGAATTGGTGATTTGATGGGAGATGTTTTCGGTAATGGAATGTTATTGTCGAAACATATTTGTCTGAAAGCAGCATTCAACCACATGCATATTTTTCTTGACCCCAATCCGGATGCGGCGACATCTTGGGTTGAAAGAAATCGGATGTTTAATTTACCGCGTTCGACCTGGGATGATTATGATAAATCCTTGATTTCTAAAGGTGGTGGAGTTTATTCGCGTTTTGATAAATCAATTCATTTGACGCCTGAAGTTAAAAAGTGGCTTGGTTTGAGTGTTGACGAGATGTCACCGCAAGAGCTGATTAAAACACTGTTGAAAGCACCTGTTGACTTGCTTTGGAATGGTGGAATCGGAACTTATGTGAAATCCAGTGAAGAATCCCATTCAGATGTTGGTGATAGCTCTAACAATGCATTAAGGGTTGACGGAAAGGATTTGAGATGTAAAGTCGTCGGTGAAGGCGGAAATCTGGGCTTTACCCAGCTTGGTCGTATTCAATTCGCAGAGCGTGGCGGAAAAATCAATACCGACTTTATTGATAACTCAGCCGGCGTGGATTGTTCCGATCACGAAGTGAATATCAAGATTTTGATTCAATCACTCCTTGAAGATGGAAAAATTGACGCGAAAGGACGAGTGAAATTACTGGAATCCATGACGGACAGCGTTTCGCAATTGGTATTGAGAAACAATTATTCGCAAACTCAAACATTGAGTATGATGGAGCATCAAAGTGTTGAAAGACTGGGTGCAAAAGCTCATCTGATTAAAGTTTTGGAAAAACGGGGTTTGTTGGATCGTGAGATTGAGTTTTTACCTTCAGGAAAACAACTCAAGCAGAGACAAGCAGAAGGAAAAGGTCTGACTCGACCTGAATTATCAGTGCTTATGAGTTATTCTAAACTGGCGTTGTTTGAAGACTTACTCAAGTCTGATGCTATAGATGACCCTTGGTTTTCATCGGTATTGATTGAATATTTCCCTGCAAAACTACACAAAACTGATGAGAAGTATCTGCTCGGACATCGTTTACATCGTGAAATTGTTGGAACGATTCTTACCAGTAAAATTATCGACCGCATGGGTGCCACATTTGTCCAACGAATTCATGAAGATACAGGTGCAGAAATTGGTGCGATTGCCAAAGCGTATGTTATTGCTGTTGAATTGTTCAATGTCGAAAATATCTGGAGTCAGATTGAAAGTCTCGACTTAGCCGTCAATTACAAGAAACAGTTAGAAGGTTTTGTTCATCTGTGGAGCAACTTGAGACAAGTTGTGCGTTGGATTTTGAATAAATTTGGACAGAATATCAATATTTCAGAAGTGCTTGGACAATTACAAAAAGATGTTAAGAAGTTCATTGATGGTATTGATAAACACCTGCCGCCTAAAGATTTAACTGATTTGAAAAGAGCAGAATCTCAATGGGAGCGTGCGAATTATCCTCAATCCTTATCAGAATCATTGGCTAAAGTTAAATATTATGTTGCGGCACTTGATGTGGTAGAAATTGCCAATAATACTTCGACTCAGGTTAAAAAAGCTGCTGAAATATTCTTCTCTTTAGGTGAGAAATTGAATCTAATTTGGTTACAGCAAATGGTTGATAAACTGGAAGTGAGTAGTTCATGGCATGTTCATGCACGCGGTGTTTTACGCGATGAATTGTTTGAGCATCATAATATTTTAACTCAGACTATTATTGAAAAGTATGGAACAGCTAAATCAAAACAAGTCGTTGATGAATGGATTAATGATAACAAACAACAAGTTCTGCATGTTCGTAAAATGATGCAACAAATGCGCAGTGAAAAAGTTTCGGATTATGCAACAGTGATGGTTGCGGTACGAAGCATTAATTCACTGGTTTCTTAATACAGGAATTAAACTCCCGAAAGTATACGAAATATTTTCGGGAGTTTTTTTATGAACAATTGATTTAATTATTGTTTCTTAGGTTTTTGCCAGCCGTCTATGGTCTTTTGTCTGGCTCTTGATAAAGTCAGTTTACCACTTTCCGCATTTTTTGTCAGAGTTGTACCTGCTCCGATTGTAGCCCCTTTTCCGACAGTCACAGGTGCTACCAACTGAGTGTCAGAACCGATAAAAACATCGTCTTCAATAATCGTTTTAAATTTATTAACACCGTCATAATTGCATGTGATAGTACCGGCTCCGATATTAACATTATCACCAATTTCACTATCACCCAGATAAGTTAAATGGCTGGCTTTCGAGTTGTAACCGATAGTCGTTTTTTTAGTTTCCACAAAGTTCCCGACTTTGGCTTTTTCGCCAATAACAGTCCCGGGACGCAAACGGGCAAACGGACCAATATCACAATCTCCTTTGGTGATAACATTTTCAAGCATTGAATGAGGGGCTATCCGAGTGTTTTTACCCAGTTTACAGTTTTTGATAATTGAATAAGCACCAATGCTGACGTTATCAGCGATTTCGTTATCTCCTTCAAATATCACGCCGGTATCAATTTCAATATCTTGTCCGCAAGTGAGCTGACCTCGAATCTCAACAGTTTTTGGATGCGGCATAGACACACCGGAAAGCATCAGATGTTTGCGATATTTTGTTTGTAAAATAGTTTCACATTCAGACAGTTGCACACGGTCATTGATGCCTTTAATGCTTCGGTTGTCGCGCACGGTTACCGCAGAAAAGGGTTGGTTGTTTTTAAAACCAAGCCCAATAACGTCGGTGAGATAATATTCACCTTGAGCATTGTTATTGTCAATTTGTTGTATCCAACTTTGTAAGTTCTCTGATTCAGCCAGAATAATCCCCGAGTTGATTTCGGATATCTGTTTCTGTTGCTGACTAGCATCTTTTTCCTCAACAATAGCTTCAATTTGATTCTCTGAATTTTTAATAATTCGCCCATAACCAAAAGGATTTTGCATCTCAGCAGAGAGAACCGCTTGTTTGTATTGTGTGAGCTTTTGTAAATCATCAAATTCAATCAATGGAGCATCACCGACTAAAATTAAAACCGAAGAGTTTTTGTCAAGATGGGCGGCTGCTAACTGTACGGCATGACCTGTTCCTTGAGGGTTGTTTTGTTCAACCCAAACAACATTTTCATGCTCTAAATATTTTTTTAATTGTTCACCCTGGTGTCCATAAACCATGATGATTTTATTCGGATTTAATAATTTTGCGGTGTCCAAAACATGATCAATAATGGCTTTTCCTGCTAAAGGATGAAGAACTTTTAATTTTTCTGACTTCATTCGGGTTCCTTTTCCCGCTGCCAGAATGATAATGTTGAGATTGTTGTTAGCCATGCACAATTTTAATAGCAAAAATGGCATTGTACATCATGTGATTGAAAATCTCTTTTAATTTACATTTTTAACTGATTGCTTTGACTAAAATCGGGGATGGTCTAAAATGACGATTCAACTTTTCGCAAAGCGTTATTTTCAAATTGTTTTACTACTTTTTTAAAAGAGAAATCAGAGATAAATATTTAGGCAATTTAACCGGAATTGCCTGGGTCTTTATTCAGCCGATTATCACTTTGCTGATATATTGGTTCGTTTTCGATAAGATATTTCAAGCGAGATTCTCAAAAGATCAACAGGATGTCGGATTTATTGTTTATCTGGCGGTTGGTTTTTGGCCGTGGATGGCATTTTCCGAGTCATTAATCCGTTCTATCACTGCGGTGTCAGACAAGTCTGACTTGATTGGTAAGATAAAAATTAATCTTAAAATCCCGGTGATTGCTTCAATCTCAGCAGTTTTTTGCCTGAATATGATCGGTTATCTGGTGGTTTTAGTGAGTTTGGCGATTTTTAATGAAAACTTTGATTATGTCTCAATCCCATTGCTGATATTGCCAATTGCACAAATGTATTTGTTAGCAATCGCTTTGGGTTTAATGTTTTCTGCATTCAATGTTTTTATAAAGGATACTCAGCAATTTATTACTACAATCATTACCTTGTGGTTCTTTTTAACACCGATTATTTATTCTGAGTCGATTTTACCTGACAGATTTAAACAGATTATTCAATTTAACCCTTTATACACGCCAATCACATTTATCCATCGTGCGGTTATTACCCATGAAAGTTTACCTTGGTTGAAACTTTCGATTCTATATTTGGTTACTTTTTTGTTGCTATATTTAGCGGTTAAAATGTTTGATAAATTAGCAGATCATTTTGCTGATTTTCATTGATAGGAAATTAACTAACTTCCATCAAAAATAACTAAAGTGTGATTTTCGCCTTTAAGTTCTTCATCAATGATTTGGCTGATTTTTTGCCAATTTCCACCGGCTAATCCGGCTCCGATTTGCGGATAGGCGATTTTTTTGCCATGAAATTGAAGTTTGATTTGATTGAATATTTTTCTTAAAGATTTATATTCAACCAAATCATCTTTTCCTGACCAATGAAACTGGGTATAAGCATTGATAACTAAAAGTTTTGAATGATTGTCGATTGTGATTGCAGCTTGAGAAAATGTTCCCAACTTATTTTTATCGCCTATAGGAGTTTTTAAATCAGCATCCCATGCTTGTGGAAAAGCTTGCTTAATTGACTTCGCAATCCCGGCATCCATTGCGCAAAAGCAATTACACCCATGAATGATAAGGTCAAACTCGCCTTGCAGTGCTAAAGTGATTAGATTGCCGTTAATGACCTTCAAAGTTTACCATTTGCAAACGACTTTTCCGCATTGACCGGATTGCATTAAATCGAAGCCGGTTTGAAAATCATCAATATTAATCACATGGGTAAGAACCTTGGATAAGTCAAAACCGGTTCGAAGCATTTGTGTCATTTTATACCAGGTTTCATACATTTTACGTCCGTATATCCCATGAACTTTCAACCCTTTGAAAATAATTTCATCCCAATCAATCTGAGTGGAACGAGGCAGAATCCCAAGCAATGCAATTTTACCACCGTGATACATGGATTTGAGCAAATCATTGTACGCATGCGGGTTGCCCGACATTTCTAATGCAACATCAAACCCGGTGATGTTCATTTCTTTCATGACATCGGCGAGTCGTTCTTGAGTGACGTTAATGGTGCGATCGGCACCAATTTTTTTGGCTAAATCCAAACGATAGTTATTGATGTCAGTAATAACGACATTGCGGGCTCCTACGTGTTTACAAATTCCGGCAGCAATTATGCCGATAGGACCGGCACCGGTAATCAGAACATCTTCACCAATGACATCAAATTCAAGAGCACAATGTGCTGCGTTACCATAGGGATCGAAGAATGCTGCTAATTCAGAAGAAATATCTTTATGAACCGGCCAAAGATTCTTGGCAGGAACGGAAATGAACTCTGCAAATGCACCATCCCGATTGACACCAATACCAACAGTATTCGGGCACAAATGCGGAGTTCCGGCACGACAATTGCGGCAAACACCACAGGTGATATGACCTTCGGCACTGACTCTTTGTCCAATTTCATAGCCTTGAACTTCACTTCCCAGTTCTACAATATTTCCGACAAATTCGTGACCAATGGTCATAGCTGGTTTGATTGTTTTTTGAGACCATTCATCCCAATTGTAGATATGTAAATCAGTTCCGCAAATGGCGGTCATTTCGACTTTTATCAGAACATCGTTATGTCCGACAAACGGCATTGGAACATCTTCCATCCAAATTCCTTGTTTTGGATGCTTTTTTACGAGTGCTTTCATCTGTGTTATTTTATTCTCTCAAATCTTTACGAAGAATTTTTCCGACATTTGATTTAGGTAACTCATCGCGGAATTCAACGTGTTTTGGTACTTTATAGCCTGTTAGATTTTCACGGCAATGGGAAATGACATCATCGACTGAAATTTCTGTACTGGCGACGACAAATAATTTTACCACTTCTCCTGATTTTTCATCGGCAATTCCAATCGCTGCACATTCAACAATGTGAGGGTGTAAACAAGCGGCATCTTCTATTTCGTTCGGATAAACATTAAATCCTGAAACCAGAATCATGTCTTTTTTCCGATCGACAATTTTGAAATATCCTTCCTCATTCATGACTGCAATATCGCCGGTTTTCAGCCAGCCGTTTTCATCAATGGTTTCAGCAGTCGCTTCAGGGCAATTCAGATAACCTTTCATAACCTGAGGTCCACGAATGCAAAGTTCACCGGATTCTCCAACAGGTAATGAGTTGCCATCATCATCTCTGATGTCACATTCAGTTGATGAAATTGGAAGTCCTATCATTCCGTTAAAGTCTTTCAAATTTGCCGGGTTCATACAAGCTGCAGGACAGGTTTCTGTTAAACCATAGGCTTCGATAAGAGTGACGCCGGTGGTTTTTTTCCAACGTGTTGCTGTATCTTTTTGTACAGCCATACCTCCGCCCAGTGCAAATCGAAATCGACTGAAATCCAAATCTTTAAATCCGCGAGTGTTCAATAATCCATTGAATAAAGTATTCACTCCGGTTAAAGCAGTAAATTTATGATTGGCTAATTCCTTTACAAATCCCGGCATATCGCGCGGGTTTGTAATTAATATATTTTTAGCTCCATATTGCGCAAATAACAGGCAATTCGCATTGAGAGCAAAAATGTGATAAAGTGGCAAAGCTGTGATGACAATTTCTTCGCCTTCTTTGAGACTGCCTTGATTCCATGCTTTGACTTGCTCCACGTTATAAACCATATTGCTGTTAGTCAGCATTGCACCTTTGGAAACTCCGGTCGTACCGCCGGTATATTGCAAAAATGCCAAATCATCCAAATTGGTTTTCACAGGCGTGAAGTTGAGAGTTGAGCCCTTTGAAACTGCTTGATTGAATGTAATGGTTTTATTCAAAGTAAATGGCGGAACCATTTTTTTGACTTTTTTAACCATGAAGTTCATGATTTTTCCTTTAAAACCCAATAAGTCACCTAGTTGAGTTGTGATCACTTCTTTCACAGGTGTTTCATCAATTACCTCTTGTAAGGTATGGGCAAAATTTTCCATTACGATGATTGCTTTTGCCGAAGAGTCATTGAGTTGGTGCTTTAACTCTCTGGCTGTATATAAAGGATTCGTATTTGTCACAACCATTCCTGCACGCAAAATTGCCAAAACGGCTACCGGGTATTGCATGACATTTGGCATCATGATTGAAACAGCAGTGCCTTTTTCAAGTTTTGATTGTAAATAGGCAGCCAGGTTTTGGCTCATGTCATCGAGTTGTTTGTAAGTTATTCTCTTACCAAAATTGACATAAGCCGTTCGGTCTGCATGTTTTTTGCAGGCGTCCTCAAGCATTTCTGCCACTGAGTTATAAGGCACACTTTCAATAAATTCCGGCACTCCGGGCGGATAGGATTTCAACCATGGTTTTGCTATGTCCAATTTTCTTCTCCCAATTTTTTATATATATTTTGCCGAATTATTCTAAAGCAATTCCTTGCATTTGAAAATTAAAATTTCATTTTAGTTATGAACTCATGCTAAACTTAGTAATTGAGAAATACACTGGTTTGTTCGTTAAATAATGATTGATACTACTGTTGTTGTGAGTTCTCCTGAACCACACACTATGGCTGTTTTATTGCTGACATTGTTGGCGTTAATACTGTTTACCAGAGAAAATATTCCTTTACAAACCTCTAGTTTGTTTATTTTATGTGCTTTGATTCTCGGCTTTGAACTGTTCCCTTATCAGTTGCCTGATGGAAGTATTTTTAGTACCAAAGAATTTTTTGCAGGCTTTGGAAACTCGGCTTTGATTGCGGTTTCTGCGCTTATGGTTGCGGGTCAGGCGCTCGTTCGTACCGGTGCGATGGAGCCAATTGGTCGAATGCTTGCCAAATTATGGAGGATAAGTCCGTCATTTAGTTTGCTTTTGACTTTGCTTACAGGTGCGATTCTCAGTGCTTTTGTCAACAATACACCGATTGTGGTCTTGTTACTTCCAATTTTGGTCAATGTCGCCCTCCGCACAGGACGCTCTCCTTCCGGTACATTATTACCGATGGGGCTGGCGACATTGCTTGGAGGAATGGCAACAACAATAGGAACTTCAACAAACCTTTTAGTTGTTAAGGTTGCTGAGGATTTGGGTGTTCCTGAGTTTGGAATGTTTGATTTTATCATGCCCGTAACAATTACCAGTGTTGTAGCTATTTTGTATTTATGGCTATTGGTTCCGAGAATGGTTCCCGACCGCTCACCACCATTACAAGACACTTCACCCCGAGTTTTTACTGCTGAAATAGAAATCAAAGAGGGTGGATTTGCTGATGGAGCCACGCTTGCCAATATTCGTGAAAAAGCCGGTGGTGAAATCAATATTGAAAGAATTATTCGTTCCGGAAGTTTATCCATTGCGACATTGCCGGATGTTATTGTCAAAGCTAACGACCGATTGGTGGTAAAAGATACATCTGATAATTTGAGGGAATATGAGCTCGAACTTGGTGGTAAATTATTTGCCGGGAAAGATGAGGTTGATGAAGAACATCCCTTAAGTGCCGGAGATCAGAGTATTGCCGAAGTTGTAGTTACCCGAGGCTCTACTCTCGACCGAGTCAGAATTGCAGATGCTCGTTTGAACTTTAAATATGGGCTGACTTTATTAGCCGTTCACTCACATGGTAAAACCAAACAAGCACGCTCTAAGGGTGTGGAGGACACCATTTTGATGCCGGGTGATGTATTGTTGGTTCAGGCAACTCAAAAAGCAATTCGTGAGGTCAAAGCTACCGGCGAACTTCTGGTGCTAGATGGTGGTGAAGAATTGCCACATACCTCAAAAGCACCTATCGCATTAACTGTGATGGGATTAATTGTTGGATTGGCAGCATTTGGCGTTTTGCCTATTGTTGTCAGTTCTGTTGTGGGATGTTTGGTGCTTATTATCACCGGATGTCTAAGATGGAAAGATGCCACAGCAGCATTGAGTGCGCAGGTGATTTTTATCATTGTTGCTTCTCTGGCATTGGGTGTCGCATTGATACAAACCGGTGGAGCTGACTATTTGGCAAGCCTGTTTGTTGCCAGTACTTCGGGTTTCTCTCCGGGTGTTGTATTGGCAATCTTAATTTTTTCTATGGCAGTCATGACAAATGTTGTCTCCAATAATGCTGCTGCTGTTATTGGGACACCAATCGCGGTCAGTATTGCTCAAACTCTGGGAATGCCTGTGGAACCATTTGTTTTAGGAGTTTTATTTGGGGCTAATATGAGTTATGCTACTCCTATGGCTTATCAAACAAATTTGTTGGTGATGAATGCCGGAGGTTATAAATTTTCTGATTTTGTTAAAGTAGGTGTTCCATTGGTAATCATCAATTGGTTAATGTTGTCCGGTTTGCTGACGTGGGTATATAAATTGTATTAAAGAGGGTAGGGTCTTATGGGTGAAATGAACATCTCAACTGAGCATTCCAAAAAGCATAATCGCAGATTTATGCGTGCTTTGCTGAATGATTTGACTGCACTTGAAATGATGATTGATCAAGGAATGATTGAATCAGGAATCACCCGAATCGGAGCCGAGCAGGAAATGGTTCTGGTTGATAGAAACTATTCGCCAGCATGTAAATCCGTAGAAATTCTCAAAGACATCACTGATCCTCGTTTCACTTATGAAATTGGCAAATTTAACATGGAGGCCAATTTAACTCCTAATGAATTAAAGGGGAATTGTTTCAGAGAACTCGAAAAAGAAATCAACGAGGTGATGCTGATAGCTCGAACAGCGGCATCAAAACACGGGGCTCAGATAGTATTAACCGGAATTTTGCCAACGATTCGACAATTGGATTTGACACTTGACAATATGGTTCCAATTGATCGTTATTTTGAGTTGAACGAAACATTAAAAAATCTCAAAGGTACAAATTTTCGTTTAAATATCAGAGGGATAGATGAATTATCTGTTACTCATGATAGTTTTATGCTGGAAGCATTAAACACCAGTTTTCAGGTACACATGCAAGTCAGCAGTGATGATTTTGTTCACAAGTACAATATTGCTCAGGCGATTACTGCTCCTGTGATGTCCACCTCAGTCAACTCAGGCCTCATTCATCATTATCGTTTATGGCATGAATCTAGAATTGCAGTTTTCCAAAACTCAGTAGATACGCGCTCAGATACTTTGCAACAAAGGGGAATGTTGCCGAGAGTGCATTTTGGGCGTGAATGGGTCAATACCGTGACTGATATTTTCAGGGAAGATGTATCTCGTTTTCCTGTGGTGTTAACCGCTGATTTTGATGAAGATCCGGTCGGCATGCTGGAAAAAGGCATCACACCAAAACTTCGGGCTTTGATGCTGCACAACGGAACCGTTTATCGTTGGAACAGACCTTGCTATGGTGTTGTTGATAATGTTCCCCATCTTCGTATTGAAAACCGTGTGTTACCATCCGGTCCAAGCGTTATTGATGAAGTTGCCAATGCGGCGTTTTTCACCGGATTGATGGTGGGGATGTCGAATAAATACGAAGATATTACCAAAGTTTTGAGGTTTTCAGATGTTGCCAACAACTTCTTAAATTCTTGTAGAATTGGTTTGGAAGCTAAATTTCACTGGTTAGATCATAAAGTGATTACCGCTTCGGATTTAATTCTTGATGAATTGCTTCCAATCGCTGAAGACGGTTTATTGCAAGAAGGTTTAGATCAGCAGGATATTGATCGTTATCTAGGTGTGATTGAAGAACGCACAAAGTCAAAAATGACCGGAGCCAAATGGGCCATTAAATCAATTACCGAAATGGATCCCGCTATTTTAGCGGATGAAAAAGTAAGATTTATTACTTCAGAAATGATAGTTAATCAAAAAACAGACGAACCGGTTCATAAGTGGGAACTTGCCAGAGCGACTCAAGAACTGGATTGGCGTGCCACTTTTATGCGATTGGGGCAGTTTATGACAGAGGAATTATTTACAGTTCGTCCTGATGATTTACTGGATTTAGCAGCCAGTATTATGGACTGGAAACATGTTCGCCATGTTCCTGTTGAAGATGATGAGGGACAAATTATCGGCTTGATTTCTCACAGAGCCATTCTCCGAGAGGTTGCCAGAGGGCGCTCTAACTCAAGTGAACCGGCGGCAGTTAAAGATGTAATGAAACAAAATCCAATCACCGCACCACCCGGAATGCTCACGGTGGATGCGATTCGTTTAATGCGGGAAAACAAACTCGGATGTTTGCCGGTTGTCGATAAAAATAAACTGGTTGGAATCGTCACAGACCATGATTTAATCAATGTCGCCGGAAAATTGCTTGAGCAATATCTGGATGACTTCAATAAAGATCAAGAATAACTAATAAGGACATAGTAGGGTTTACATGTTTGATAAATTAAAGCAAAAGCTGGAAGCCAAAATTCGCGAAATGCAACAAGCGCAGATTGCGCGAATGGATTTAAGTCGTTTTAACGACCCAATGACAGAGAAAGTTGAATGGATTCCGATGAAATCCGGTGGTGCTAATTTTAAAACCAATATTCTGAAACAAAAGTCTCCGAGCCAATATGCATTCCAACTTTCCAAAGGGGGAATTTTGTTTACCGGATTGTTTGGCGTTATAGGGACAGGAGTTTCAATTGGTGGTCTGATTGCTTTGCTTTCAGGCGAAGTTGTTGCACTGTTTTTTCTTTTTGTCGGTTTGATTTTTACAGTAGCCTCGTTCTTTTTATACCGAACAATGGGAACGCCTATCTATTTTGATTCATCAATGGGACTGATTTGGAAAGGCAAAAATCAACCCAAACTAGCCGGAAATCAGCAAGATAAACAGAGAGTTATTTACTTTAACGAAGTTCATGCAATTCAAATTATTTCTGAAAGGGTTCGATCCAAAAATGGTTCATACAGTAGTTATGAAATCAATTTAGTATTGGAAGATAGCAGTCGTTTTCATCTGGTTGATCACGGGAACTATGCCCAAATTCAAACTGATGCAGAAATACTCTCTGGGATTTTAGGAAAACCAATCTGGGATGTGAGTTAGAGTGTTAAGTAGTTTCGTTTCCACACATATTGGACAAAGAAAAATTAATGAGGATTCATACCTCGTAGATGAGCAATTGGGGCTGTATGTGGTTGCAGATGGAGTCGGAGGACTTGATAAGGGAGAAGTGGCATCCCGGTTAGCCTGCGAAGTGATCCACGATAGTGTTAAATCAGGAAATTCTTTGAAAAATTCCCTAATGGCAGCCCATAATTTTTTAATTACCGAAAAGAAATACAATCGTAGTAAACAAGGCATGGCAACAACTGTTGCAGCTGTAAAGTTTACCGGAAATCAATACGAAGTTGCCTGGGTCGGAGACACTCGGGTTTATCTTTGGGATGAAAATATCAAATTATTGACCAAAGACGATTCTTATGTCGAATTGCTAATCGAAAGCGGTCATTTATCTTTGCAAGAGGTTGAAACACATCCAGACAGACATATTATTTCTCAAGCATTGGGTATCGAGCGTAAGAAAATAGAGGTTCATTGCAACCACGGAACACTTGAAAAGAACCAGATGTTATTGATTTGTTCAGATGGTTTGTATGATATGGTTCCGGAAGAAACAATCTTCTCAAAAATCAAGCGAACCAAAGATTTGCAAAAATTAACTGAAAACCTGGTTCAATCGGCTGTTAATAATGATGGAAAGGATAACATCACCTTGATTACTATTTTGAGCCATGAAAACTCTGAAAATAGTGATAGTGTGACTCAACCCAATGTTGTTCGTCATTTGAACAATGTGACAGGTCACATGCAGAATGAAGAAGTTCTGACAGAACTAATGAACGAATTGAGTAACGAAGATACACAGAAACCCAAAAAAGATAAGTTTGCCGGTGTCACAGTGTCTGACCCACAGCTAATCAACCAAACTAAATATCATGATCTTTCTGAGAAAGACATGGAGTTGTTAGAAACCTTATCCAAGCAAGCAAAAAAGGAAAATAGTCCGACGAAGTCAGGAAATCATATCATTGCAGTTGTAATTGTCTCAGCAATTGCATTGGTCAGTTTGCTACTTTTCCGATAGCAATGACATGCATCTTTGTTGTGCTTGTTTCGCCATTTTGAATTTTTCGCCAATCATTTCAGTATCTTCCGTTTTTATGGTTTCAGACAATTCTTCAAGTTTTGAATCAAGTTCATTTGCAGCACAAGTTCGGCAAGAGCCTCTGAGTTTATGGATAATATCGGAACTTTCCTTGAAGTTTTCAGAATATATTGATGATTCCAACAGTTTGAATTTTTCAGGAAGTTCAGCGAGAAACATTTCAATTAGTTTTTCTAAAATCGATTCGTCATTGTAGCAAAACTTCATCGCTTGCTGACGATTGAAAACATTAATCTCAGAATCCATTAAGACATGACTACAATATTTTTCCACACAATCTTTAAGTTGCTGTGGTGAAATTGGTTTTAACAGAAAATCTGAGAAAACAGGTGCTTGCGTTTCTTGACTAACTTCTGCTGATGTTGAAACAATTGGTGTATTTTTATGATTTTGAAGTGTTTTTATTTCTTTGGCAGCAACATCTCCACTCATGGTCGGCATCCGAATATCCATAAGAATTAAGTCAAAATTTTCTGAAGTTGCTAGTTCAATCGCAGAAGCGGCATTTTCAGCAATAAAAACATCGCAATCAATTTTTTTTAGAGCCATGGAAAAATACTGACGGTTGATTTGATTGTCATCCACGACTAAAACTCGAGGGCTTTTTTTCATAAGTAATTACCTTTCCCTGTAAATTAATATACAATTTGAATAGATTGTACCGATATATATTTTAAAATTCAAGCATGCCGTTCTTAGCCAAAATCACCACTATTTTACTGATGCTAATATCTGTCAGTCCTAGCTCATTGGCGAAAGATTGGCAATTTCGTAATTTGAGTGTGATAAATACAGCAGGCGAAAATCTATTAATCTCTGCGGATGCAATCTATATTCCAAGCCTTGATGATGAAGTTAAAAACATTTCTTATAAATGTAAAAATAATAATCAGGTTTATCCTGTACATCAATGCACTGACGGAAGTATTGAGTTGGAGTTTCAGGAGAATATTCTAAAGTTTAATATAAATTCTGAGCTGGATTTTCTAAGAAATCATTATGTTTTTGATTTAAGCAATCAAGATAATACTTTGCTATTTCATTATGACTCCAAACTTGAAAGTATTTTAGGCATTGAAATGAAAAATATCTCAGCTGAGAATCTTTTTAAGTCATTACCAACTTCATTAATGCCGGATGAGTTCAAATCTATTTCAGCAAATATTTCATCTCAATTGGAGTTGGATTTTTCAAATAACATTCAATTAAATGGGCAGTATCAATTTGAGGGTTTTTCCTGGGAATCCGAAGATGGCAACAATGTCTTAGCTGATTGTTCATTGGTTGGTCAGGCAAATATTCAGATTAATAATAACAAAATTGTCATTGGTTCAGATACGGACTTACTCGATGGTGAGGCCTTATTTGGTGATGTTTATCTGGCTTTTGCCAAGCAAGGTATTCAAATGTCGAATCAAATTACCTTCGGTTCGTCTTTGAATATCGATGATTTTCAATCAAATATCACAATTCCGGATGCTGTTTCACTCGGTTTTCACTCTACGGATTTTACATTTAATAATTTTGAAATTGATTATAAAATCAAAAAATTAGAGAAATTTTATAATGTATTTCTTAAGTCTTATATGGAGATTTTGGGTGTTAAAAGTTTGCGAATCGAAGGTCAGTCCAATGGCAGAGTTGAGTTTATGAATGGGCAGCCTGAAAGTTTCCATGCGGAAATTATTGAAACATACATTGCAATGGAGAGGAAAAAAGTCGAGGGAAATAATCTGAATGGCACACTCCATTGGCAAAGAAATAACCCAAGTCACAGGTCCATACTCCGTTGGGATGATTTACTTCTTGCAGGAATGCCGATAAAAACTTCTGAAATTGGATTTGTGGCAAATGATGAAAATATCATTCTTGATGAGAATACGGTGATTCCTGTTTTTGACGGAAATATTGTCATCAATAGGTTGAAGCTGGAAAAAATATTTAACCCTTTAATTAGCATTGATTTTGATGGTGAAGTTGAGCCAATTTCATTGGAATTAATTACTGAAAAAATGGGTTGGCCAATTATGAAAGGTTCAATTTCAGGAAATATTCCCGGTTTAAAGAAAGTTGAAAACACCATTACATTTGATGGTTTGCTGGAACTTCAAGCATTTGATGGAGAAATTACCGTTGCGAATTTATCAATGGAGCGTTTATTTGGAATCGCTCCGGTGATTGCCGCTGATGTTAATTTTAAAGACTTGAACTTACAGCAAATTACCAGCACATTCGATTTTGGTGAAATCACAGGGCTTGTTAAAGGTTATGTTAATGGTTTGCGTATTACCAACTGGAAGCCGGATCGGCTTGAGGCTTATGTTGAGTCCGTCGAGTCAAAGAAAATCAAACAGACGATTTCACAAAGAGCGATTGATAATATTTCCAGTATTGGCGGCATTCAAGGTGCTGTTTCGAGGAGTTTTTTACGATTCTTTGATAGTTTTAAATACAAAAGATTGGGAATAGGGTGTAAACTTCGGAATTCGATTTGTGAAATGACCGGATTAAAAAAATCCAAAACTGATGATAATCGTTACTATCTGATTGAAGGAAGCGGAATTCCTGCAATCAATATTTTAGGTTTCCGAAAGTTTATCGACTGGGAGGTCTTCCTTGACCGCCTGTTGAAAGCGAATTACTGAATCGAGTAATTTTTAATTAAAAGATGATTGATTCCGGAGTAGTTTTTTATATTTACGAGCAAGAGTGATAATGATTAGACTTTATAATTGTTTGAGAGATAACTAATGAAATGGACACCAACAAAACTCAAATGGGCATTAAGGATTTTTTCACCTTATTGGGGAGCAGGCATTAAAGTTGAGGCAATAAGTAAAGACTGGAAATATGCCCGGGTGAGTTTATCGCTGAAACGATTGAACCGAAATGCTTTTGGCACACATTTTGGCGGAAGTTTATTTGCCATGACCGATCCTTTTTATGTGCTTTTACTCAGTAATATTTTAGGCCGGGATTATTATGTTTGGGATAAACATGCTTGCATTGACTTTGTCAAACCCGGCCATGGAAAGGTGACGGCCGAGTTTCACATTAATGATTCTGTGATTGAAGGTATTCTCGAAAACACAAAAAATGGTGATAAATATCTTCCACAATTCAAAGTTGAAGTGAAAGATGAAGACAACGAAGTTGTCGCTCAAGTTGAAAAGATTATTTATATTCGCAAGAAACCCAAAAAGAAATAACCATTATCCATTTTTGATGGATTACTCTGAGTCAGAATATTTTTAACTCGAATTAAAGTTTCAAATAATAAATATCATTCAAATGGCGTAGTTTTTCTTGGTAATCCATACCGTAACCAAAAATATATAAATCTTCAACTTCAAAGCCTGAATAATCCACTTTGTAATCGGCGTAACCACGATTGTGATTTTTACTGACAAGAACAACGGACTTAACAGATTTTGCTTTTTGTTTTTCACACCATTCGTGAACAGCCATTAATGTATAACCTTCATCAAAAATATCATCAATCAGCAAAACATGTTTGTCTTCCAGATTAATTTCGCATTGATGTTTCCAAATGAGTTGACCACCCGTGGTTTCAGTTCCGTAACGGCTTACCTGAACATAGTCCATCTCCATGTTTAAATCGAGCTTTTTGGCAAGGTCGGTGGCAAAAATCATTCCGCCGTTCATAACAGTCAGATAGACAACTTCTTTTCCGTCATAATCATTGTTGAGTTGTTCGGCGAGTTCACTGATAGATTGCTGAATTTGTTCGTGTTTAACCAATAATTCGCTATTCTCAGGTAATAATTTTTGTTGATTCATTTTAATTCTCTTTGCTGTTACTTTTTGCGGGCGATATTCAAACCCTCAGTCGTTTTATGGAACTGAATATCCGGAAATCTTTCTTCGGTTAATTGTAAATTAACATAAGTTGGAGCGATATAAACCAAATTTCCATGAGCATCTTCGGCTAAATTTGCGACTGCCTTGTTTTTAAAAGCTGTCAATTGTTTGTTGTCATTACAACTAATCCATCTTGCTGTTGCGACGCTGATATTTTCAAACACAGCTTCAACATTGTATTCATGTAATAGTCGATAGGCAACCACTTCAAATTGGAGGACACCGATAGCACCTAATATCAAGTCGTTAGTCATCATTGGTTTGAAAAACTGCGTTGCACCTTCCTCCGATAACTGTGCTAAACCTTTTTGTAAGGCTTTGAGTTTTAGAGGATCTTTTAAACGAGCCCTACGGAACAGCTCCGGTGCAAAACTGGGAATACCTGTAAATTGCAAATCTTCACCCATAGTGAAAGTATCACCGATGCTAATTGTTCCATGATTATGAATACCGATAATATCTCCGGTGTATGCGTGTTCCAAATGTTCTCTTTGTTCTGCCAGAAAGGTGAGTGCGTTAGGAATTTTAACGTCTTTTTGTGTGCGGACTTGTTTAAGTTTCATTCCTTGAGTAAATGTTCCTGAACAGATACGCATAAAGGCAATCCGATCTCTGTGTTTAGGGTCCATGTTAGCCTGTATCTTAAAAACAAATCCGCTGAATTTATCTTCATCCGGTTGTACAGTTCGGGTTTCAGTTTCCCGCGGTTGCGGAGCGGGTGCATGCTCTGAAAAAGCATCCAAAAGGGGTTCAACTCCGAAGTTGTTAATCGCTGAACCAAAGAATACCGGTGTCATTTCTCCTTTTAAATAAGCATCAATATCAAATTCGTGACTTGCACCTTTGACCAGTTCAATTTCTTCCCGTAAATCTTCGGCATCACCGCCTAAGGCTTCATCCAATTGCGGATTATCTAGACCTTTAATGATTTCAGCTTGTTGTTTTTCGTAATTTTTACCGGATTCGTATAACAAAATTTCATCATTAATAAAATGATAAACACCCTTGAGCCTTTTACCCATGCCAATAGGCCATGTAATCGGCGCACACTGAATTTTTAATATATCCTCAACTTCATCCATCAATTCGATAGGGTCACGACCTTCTCGGTCGAGTTTGTTGATAAATGTGAAAATTGGAGTCGTGCGTAAGCGACAAACTTCCATCAGTTTAATGGTTCTTTCCTCAACACCTTTAGCACAATCTATCACCATTAAAGCTGAATCCACAGCTGTAAGTGTTCTGTAGGTATCTTCTGAAAAGTCAGCGTGTCCCGGAGTATCCAGCAGATTGATGGTTTTGCCTTTATATGGAAACTGCATGATTGAAGAGGTTACGGAAATTCCACGTTCCTGCTCCATTTCCATCCAGTCCGAGGTAGCTGCTTTGGATGTCTTGCTGGATTTAACGGCACCGGCGACATTAATGGCTCCACCAAATAATAATATCTTCTCGGTAATGGTCGTTTTACCGGCATCGGGATGTGAAATAATAGCAAAAGTGCGTCTTTTTTGCATTTCAGACATATTAAAAATTTGACGGCTATTAAAATAAGCCGCGTACTTTATCATGAAAATGTCAGGATTGCGAATGACTGATTTGAAATTAACAATTATTATGTTACATTGTCGGGCTTAAGTGTGTATATTATTAATCAATGAAAAAACTGCTCGTATTCGTATTATTTTATAGTTGTGTTCAAGCAAATCCGAATCTTCCGGAGTTGGAAAAATATCTGAAAAATCTAAATTCGGCGAAAGGTACGGTTACTGATTTTACGCCTCATGGGACTCAGCCATTCGGATATCCGAATGGTTTAACTACTTTTCAAGTTGACTCAGCTGAAAGTTGTGCAGAATGTCATGGCGTACATTTGAGTACTCCAGAAGATGTAAATTATTCACCTTCGGCAACCTGGTGGGGTTCAATGATGGCAAATTCAACCCGCGATCCGTTGTTTTGGGCGGCGGTTGATATTGCCAATCAGGATGTTCCGGGAGTTGGAGATTTTTGTATTCGTTGTCATTCCCCGATGGGGTTTTATAATGGTAATACCAAAAATGGTTTAGGCAGTATGGATTATGCCAATGGATGTGAATTAAGCGGAACAGTAAATCAAAACCGCGATCTGGAGAATAATGATTATCAAGGTGTCAATTGCCATTTCTGCCACCGAATAGACCCTCAAGGACCAAATGGCGAGGATTTATTAGTAAAAAATTCCAATATTTGGTTGAATGATAGTAACTGCGATAATCCTGATAGTCCTAGCTTTGGTCCATGTCGAAAAGGACCATATAATCCTCCTTTAATTGCTGTTCATCCATGGAAATATTCGCAATTTTTGAGGGGGGGTGAGTTTTGTGGTACTTGTCATAATGTCTCCTCACCTGAAATTTCGGTCGGTGGGAGTTTGTCTTATGCTAAGACATTAATTGATGAGGCGGGAGTCGATACCGGTTTGGCAATGCCGGTTGAAAGAACTTATGCAGAATGGAAATCCAGTTTATTCTCTGATTTAATATACACTGACGGTTTTGGCGGAGATACGATTAGTACCTACCCCAACTTGGTTCAGGGGCAAAATTGCCAAGATTGTCACATGCCAAATTCTTCACACCCTGGAACAAGAGCTAGTTGGTATACAAGCCAAGGAAGTCGTGTTGATAATCTAAAAATTCATGAGTTTGCCGGAGGCAACAGTTGGATGCCTCAGGTATTAAAGGATACTTATGGAGCAGACTTGAACTTTCCTGACTTAAATGTTGACAGAGAAGCCGCTTTTGACCGAACAACAGATGCGGCGTTAAATATGCTGCAAAATAAAAGTGCGCTCATAGAAACAAATTTGGTTTCTCAAGCTCCAAATCAAGCAACAATTAATGTTAAAGTTACAAATCTCACGGGGCATAAATTGCCAACCGGCTATCCCGAAGGTCGCAGAATGTGGCTCAATGTCAAAGTGACTGATAATGTAGGGACAGATATTTATGAAAGCGGTGCTTATGATGAAGTAACTGCTGTTTTGACACAAGATGCTGATATAAAAATTTATGAAACCAAACCCGGAATCTGGAATAGTCAGTCAAATACTTGTGTGACTGATAATGCCGGTGAAGAGCTTTTTCACTTCGTGTTGAATAATTGTGTTGCCAAAGATACAAGAATACCACCGCTTGGGTTCAGAGGAGGAAGTGATGTAGAAATTAGACCGGTTGGAATTACATATCCGACAACACCGGGTGATTCTTCCACATTAGTTAATTATGATGTTACCGGTTATACATTTACGATTCCCGGAGGAGCGGTTTATCCTTTAACTGTTGAAGCTACATTAAAATACCAAACAACCAGTAAGGAATACATTGATTTTCTTGACAGCAATAGTACAACACCTTCTGAAAATACTTTGTGTAACAGATCCCAAACAACCGGACCTGCCAATCAAAGCCGAGGAGCGTTTATGAAAACCCTTTGGGAAAACAATGGTAAATCAGCTCCGGTAGATATGGTAACCAGTCAACTTGAAATTATTTCGGAATAATTATGAATAATATACTATTTTGCTTAACATTTTTTACTTCAGTCGCAATATCTGCTGAGGATTTTAGAGTCACATATCCGGCTGATTTACCCAACGAGGCTATTGAAATTTCTCATAATGAGAATGGTGAAATACTACGAGTTACAGTCAATCGTTGGACGGACAGGGTAAAAACCGATGAAGGAATGGCATACAGAACATTTGAACAAGGCTATGACTATGCGAAAAAGCAAGGTTTCATTTATACATTTGATGATAATGATAACAAAATAGGTGAGGCTTGGAGTGCTGATATTGATGGCATGGTAACGCGTGAAGAGCTGATGGTGGCATTTGATTTGTTCAAGAATAATGAGACTGTTAAGAATCATTTTGCAGAGACAGATATGCAAATTATTTTACACGGAGGTTTTAATTTTCAGGATGATTCGGAGTGCAGTGCCGGAAATCGTTGTGTACATGTGTTCGCATCGACAGATAAAGTTGCAATTTTGGCACATTCAATAGTAAGATTGTCAGATTCAACTGTGGTTTATCCGGACTTTGATATGGATAAAGAGGCTTGGGTAAATGGTAAAAAAAGAGGTGTGAAATAAATGAAGAAAATTATGGGGGTAACTTTATTGTTTATCAGTGGTCAGATTATGGCTCAATCACCGGCTTGTACTGGGCCAGGAGAAAACAAGGTGAGTTGGCCGACGAATAATCCGGTCTGGGAGATGTGCTATCTCAAACCATCGGATTCTTCTGCTGCTCAAGGCTCAAGTCTAGAAATTCGAGATGTTCATTACAATGGGCATTTAGTCATGGAAAAATCGCATATTCCAATGTTATTTGCTAAATACAACTCATCAACTTGTTACAGGGATTGGAAAAACACCAATTCGGATTTTTTAAAAGCAGATCAGGAAGAGAATCCAACCCGACCCGCTTTTACAACTTGCGATGTTTCAACCAGTCAAACACTCCCGGTTTATAATTGTCCGTTTAAGGATGTTAATGACCCGAATTATCCAAATGGAGCTAATATTGGTAGTGCTGCCGATTGTTTCCAAGGCGTTCAGGTTGAAAAATATTCCGATCATATGGTTTTAACAACCAATCACTCTGCGGCATGGTATAAATATTCATCACGTTATACTTTTTATCTAGATGGCAGAATACAACCACGATTTGGATTTGGAAACAGCGATGGAACAAATGATGGAATTACACATTGGCATCATGCGTACTGGCGTGTTAATTTTGATATTGATGGTCCGGAAAATGATGAAGTGTATATCAATGATACAGTGCAAAACACGGAATTTTTTGATTTTAGAGTTCAAAGACCTACTCAAACATGGAGTGTGATTGATAGCGTTTCAGGTAGAGGTTATCGCATAGAACCAACTGCTGAAGACTATCTGGTTGGAACAGATCCTAGTGGAGCCGGCTTTCATAATGTTGATGTGATGGTGACAAAATACAAAATCGTACCAGGATTAGGAATACCGGAATATTCTGATACACCGGGTTTTAACAATATAGGGAACTGTGGCATGGATGAAAGCGCATTGGTCAATGGTGAAGCATTGGCCGGAGAAGATGTGGTTTTCTGGTATAGAACAGCAGTGAATGATATTGCCAATTTGAGTTTGAATTGTAAATCAGGTGGTCCTGTTTATTATCCAATAGGCGACTGGGCTAGAGATTTAATCTTTGAAAATGGATTTGAAACTCCATAAAAAACTCATTCAATTGGTTTGAATAACTCTTGCCAGTTGGCATCATTGAGAATTTGCGAAATATTGCCCTTTTGATCGAAGATACTTTGAGAAAGGGCATTTTTTTGTTTCTGTAAATTGTGAATTTTTTCTTCAACTGTTCCCTTGCTAATGAGTTTATAGACAAACACATTATTCTTTTGTCCAATTCGATGACTTCGGTCGCTTGCCTGAGATTCAGCTGCGGGATTCCACCAGGGATCAAAATGAATAACGGTATCTGCACGAGTTAAATTAATACCGGCTCCACCGGCTTTGAGACTAATCAGAAAAACATCTGTGTTTCCTTTTTGAAATTCTTCAATCAATTGTCCGCGTTTGTTCGACGGAGTAGAGCCAGTCAAGGTTAACGATGAAATCTTGAGTTCATCAAGGAAATCTTTAATGATTCTTAGCATTTTGGTAAAAGATGAGAACAGCAGAATTTTCCTGCCTTCTTCAATCATATTCGGCAATACAGTTTCCAGCCATCTTAGTTTTGCAGATTCATTGGTTATATTGTCAATATTTAACAACTTTGGGTGACAACAAATTTGGCGAAGACGGAGCAGGGCATTGCTAATCAAGAGCTTATTGGAATTATTTGACTGATTTACAGCTTTCCTTATCGCATCAGACATACTCAATCTGACGGATTCATAAAGATTGGTTTGCTCTTCAAGCAACGAAATCATTTGGATAATTTCAGTCTTCGCAGGAAGCTCTTTGGCAACTTGTTGTTTTGTTCTTCGTAACATGAAAACTTCCACACGTTTTCTTAAGTCAGCTTGTCTGTCAGTATCACTTTGCTTTTCGATAGGGATTTTATAAATAGTTTCAAACTGTTTTAACGACCCTAAAAAACCGGGCATCAAGAAATTAAACAAGGACCAAAGTTCGCCCAGGTGATTTTCGATGGGTGTTCCTGTCAGACACAATCGGTGGTCAGATGAAATCGCAGAAACCGCTTTTGCAATTTGTGTTTTTGAGTTCTTGATGGTTTGTGCTTCATCAAGGATTAAATAATAAAAATTGTATTCTTTTAGCTTTTTGACATCGCGGTTAAACGTTCCGTAACTTGTGATGACAATGTCATACTGTTCGATGTTCTTGAGAAATTTATGACGATTTGTTCCCGAAAGAGTGATTGTGTTGAGTTGAGGTGTGAACTTATTGATTTCATCCTGCCAGTTGCTCAACAAACTAGTCGGAACTATTATCAAGCATGGTTTTTTTAATCGTTTATGATTTTTTTCATGTAGCAAATGAGCTAATACCTGAATGGTTTTTCCCAAGCCCATATCATCTGCAAGAATTCCACCCAATTCATTTTCTCGCAAAAATTGTAACCATGAAATTCCATTCAGTTGATAATGTCTTAAACTAGCCTTCAGATTTTCCGGAGGATTAATATCCTGCAACTGATTGATTTTTGAAAGGTTTTCTGATTTCGAGGAAAAATCAAACTCATCAGACCATTGAAGTGGTGTTTCTGAATTTTGTTCCAGACTTTTTTGAACTTGGCTTAAACGAATGATTTGATTCGAGGAAAACTGTAAACGATTATTTTTATTGAGTGATTTTTCGTCATAAAGCTCAGTTAAGGTCGATAAAATTTGTCTCACAGCATGGTGTTGAATACCAATATTTGTGCCATCCTCCAGTTTAATGCTTAAATCGCTGTGATCATTTATATCAAACTTACCTGTTTTTATCGCTTTTACCAAAAACGGCAAGATATTGACTTGTTGGCCATCAATCATAACCCCTAGCTCCAAGTCAAACCAGTTGCTTTGTTTATCTTGTGAAGTGACGTTGGCATACCAATTATTTGCTTTGACCTGCTTCAATTTAAAGCTCTTGTGAATTTCAATCTGCCAACCTTCATGTTTTAAAGCAACCAGTAAAAGAACAAATTCTCTGAAATCCACATCAAGATAACGGTCATTAATATGAAATTCCTTCAATAAAATGAGCTCAAAATGGGCATACATTGAATCGAGTTTCTCTATTTGCCTTAAATGTCGAGCCATCATTTCAAGGAGATTGACATCAGCATGAATTTTTCCATCAGATAAATCTTGAAAAGAAAATTCCTTTTGATTTTGCAAAAATGTCACTTTAGCAATGTTTGTTTCGTGATGTAGATTTGTGAGAAGGTTGTGATGAATTTCGACCGTTTGTATTGACAACTTTGGAATAATTTCTTTTTTAGTATCAATGATTTGGCTGGTTCTTTGAGTTTGCTGATTTTGTTGGAATTGGAAAACAGTATTTTGATAGATGGCAATATAAAATTGATTCGAAATTTTCAACATTTCTTTGCTGACTTGTTCAGTCTCTTCAAAATTCAAAGGCGGTCGATAACAGTTTTTCCAGAAACAACGACCGGATTGGAATATATTCTGCAATAAATCATTATTTCTCAATTGAGTTAAATCAAATAAAGGTTGTATTTGCGGAAATTGTTTATTGAGTTGTTTGAGAATCACTTGATCGGTTAATGTGATAAACTTTGCTAAAGGTTTTTTGTCAGCTACCGAACTATCAAGCGATGATTTTTTGATGTACTTATCTTCTTTGGTTAAATAGGCTTTGTGCAGAGATAAGGTGAATGTTTCTTCATTTTCATCACAATCCAAAACATAAATCATTCGATGCCGAGCCATGTTGGGATAAGGATCATGGTGTTGCTTTCCAATCCAGTTAAGCAGAGTTTGTTGAATGTTGCGATTGGCTTGTAATTGTCCGGTAAAAGGTGGAATTTTATCCAAACGGGCTTTGGAATCCAATAATAAAGCACAAATATGCACACATGGTTTGGGGTTTTTACAGTTACAGTTCCCGATGGGGACATCCAGCCGAATATCCAGCGGCCATGTAATTGAGACACTAAATATATTGACTTGGTCAGAAATTTCCGCACTTATCAGCTCGATAGCTTGCTTGTGTTGTCTATTCTGCAAATGATTCTGTAAAAGCAAACGGAATGCTGAAAATACCGTTTCTTCCGAGAAGTAACGACTGATTAAATCCTTTGGACCTTTAAAGCTCAGCGGTATTTGCAGCATTGATGTTTTCTAAACACAAAGGATTAATTAGAACATTTTTTTGTCAATATTTCCATTCCCTTAGATTCTTTCCATACTATAATGCACACATGAAACCTGATTTAATAATCGAGTCATTAAATTACTCATTGAGGAAAATTAAAATCCTCAATGATATTAATTTACATCTTCAAGGAGCTCAGGCAGTTTGTCTTTTAGGACCAAATGGAGCAGGGAAGTCGACTTTATTGAAAGTTTGCGCGGCGATGCTTTATGCACAAAATGGTTCTGTCGAATTTAACGGAATCACTCCTGAAAAGAACAGAAATCATTATTTATCGCATATTGGCTATATGCCGGAAACGGCTTTTATTGCACCGGAATTAACAGTTTTAGAGCAATTGAAGTTAATGGCAAATATCAGACAAGTTGCTGATTTATCTCAGTCAGTTAATGAAGTTTTACAATTATGTCAGTTAAAATCAGTTTTGAATAAACGCTGCCAGCATTTGTCGCTTGGTTATCGCCAGCGATTGAATCTGGCTCAAGCAATTATCAGTCGTCCTCAACTGATTATCATGGATGAACCGTTAAATGGTCTTGATCCGCATTCAATGGTTAAATTTCGAAATATTATCAATGAGTTAAAGAAAAATTGTTTGGTTTTGGTCTCCACACATTATTTGGCAGAAGCACAACTTATCAGCGACAGAGTGATTATTTTGCAAGAAGGAAAAATACTGGATAATCTGGATATGAATGCAGAGAAAACAATCAACTTGGAGCAACTATATATGCAACACACCAAAGATTTGGAGTTTGCAGAATGAGTTTGTATCAACTGGAATTGCGACATTTTTTTCGTTCGCCATTGATTTGGTTAATTCTATCTATTTCAGCATTTATCAGTGCCTGGATTTTTCTGATGGCAATCGAGCTTTTTTCTTTGATTCAGGTAAAATTTGCCGGCATGAGTGATGCTCCTACAGTTGTTCAAGGTGTGGTTTTTCCCGTTATTTCCTCGCAGGCAAAAATTTCAATGATTATAGTCGCTATCATTTCAGGATTGAGTTTTGCCCGATTGCAACAACATAACGGCTGGTTTTTGATTTTTTCAATTGCCAAAACCGAATGGAATCTGACTTTGCAAAAATATCTGGCTGGAATTGTGATTGTTTTTTTGTTTTTGTTACCAGCTTTTATTGCAATGTTTGCTTTAATCATTCTTGTCGATTTACAGATGAAACTGGTCATAACAGCTCTATTGGGTTTGATTCTATTTGTATGCTGGTTGTCCGCTTTGGGCGTAATGATTTCAACTTGGGTGAATAATTCCGGTTTTGCAATTTTGTTAAATATTTTGGTATTTTTCGGATTATGGGGAATGTCATTATCGGTTTTGGATGCATCCTGGGGAAAAAATTGGTTGCAGTCATTTTCGCCAAATTATCATTTGCAAAATTTTATGAGTGTAGTTTTACCGTATTCCTCAATCATGTATTTTCTTTCCGGTATCGTGATTTTTTTATTTGCAGCTTCGATAAGAATTAATCACCGTCGGTATTTGCTGAATTGATGAATACGCAAATTACAAAAAAATATTCTTTGTTGGTTGTTCTGATGATAGTTTTGTCAGTTCTATTTATTTATCTGGAAAAAAGCAGTCAGCAGTTTTCAGTTGTATTGGATGACAGTCATGCTTTGAATCAACAAACCATTAAAATTTTGCAAACACTCAAAGGTGAAAAAGCGATACAAATTGATATCTATACCGATAAATCATCAGCTTTAGCTGATAAGATAAGTGATTTTTTTAAGCGATTTCAAAGAGTTAATTCGGAAATTAGTTATCAGTTCATCAATCCGACAGAAAACCCCGATCAAGTCAGATTGAATGCCGTTTCCATGCAAGGGGAAATGGTTTTATCTTTGAAAAATTCAGAGAATAAAAAGTCAGTAAATATCACTGAACTCTCTGAAAGTGCAGTGATCAATTCGATTCTGCATTTATTGAATCCATCCAATCAATGGATTGTTTTTGCTGAAGGTTTTGGAATGTCGAAAATTGATGATGAAACTCCATCCGGCTTATCGAACTTGTTGATATACCTGAAAAAAACTGGGTTGCAAGTCGCTCGAATGCCTTTGAATCCGGATGTGCAATTGCCTGAGCAGGTGAAGTTGATTATTTTTCCCGCACCAACCGATACACTAAGTGATGAAATGACTGGATGGATATTGTCACAAATGAAGACAGGTGTGAGTATTTGGTGGTTGACAGATACTTTTGTAGAAAACCAGGATAATTTAGAACTCGCTTTTGATATTTTAAGTGGTGAAGAAATCCTAAATGATGACAAACCGTATTCAGATGTCGTCAGCCAATTTGGAAAACACCCGATAACTGAAAACTTCAATCAACCTGTATATTTGGCAGGTATTCGTGAAATTATGTCTGAGCAATGGAACAATTTGCTTCAGACCGAAAAAGGAAAGTTCTTGTTTCTAGCACGACAGTATGATGGCTCGCGGGCTGTTATTAGCGGTGATGTAGATTTTATTAGTAACCAATTGATCAATGTAGCTGCAAATAAAGCGATGATATTACGAATCATAGATTGGCTCACCGACAATGATAACCGCTTAAATTTACCAATCACAGTGAACAATGACACCCAGCTTTATCTCACCCAAACTCAACTATTGGCATTGAGTATTTTGCTGATGATTGTTATTCCATTAGTATTTTTATCAATCGCTTTCAAACAATGGAGAAAATCTCGTGTATGAGGTTAACTCCGATGAATTCTGGATGTCAAAAGCCATCGAACAAGCGTTAAAAGCTGAAAGTATTGGTGAAGTTCCGGTCGGTGCGGTTATTGTAAAAAATAACGACTTGATTGCAACTGGCTACAATCAAGTCATTACCCTGAATGATAGTTCCGCACACGCAGAAGTGATGGCATTGCGAAATGCCGGTTCAAACATTGGTAATTATCGGCTTGTTGATACCACTATGTACGTGACCTTAGAACCTTGTATGATGTGTGCCGGAGCAATGGTTCATGCTCGTATTTCAAGGTTGGTATTTGGAGCCTTTGATCAAAAAACCGGCGTCATTAACTCACGAGATGATTGTTTCGATAAACCGTATCACAATCACAGAGTTGAGTATCAAGGCGGAGTTTTACAGGATGAATGTTCGCAATTGTTGAAGGAGTTTTTTAAACAGCGGAGGAGTTTAAAATTATAAAATTTTTATGTTGGATTTTTCCAACAATTCTCTCTTTGTTACTTTGTTGGGTGGCAGCAAAGTAACATTAAGAATTATTCCCTCTCCTCGAATAAACCAAAGCACCAATCCCGAGTAAGAAATAAATCGTTAAGATATATTGGAATTGTTCTCTGTTTTCGGTGAATTCAAAGTAAATAATCAGCAATCCGGCGATAACAAGTCCTAGCATTGCAGTAATTGTTAAAATTAATGACGAACCTGTTTCGTGGCGTTTTTTGAAGTTGGTATAAGCCATGATGGCGGAGACGATGATAAAAGTGATGCTACCGAATTCAAGGATGATTTGCAGTCCGCCGGTTGCCAGTAATAGGAATGCCAAAGCACTCATGGTGATAATGGCTTTGTAGGGAATGTATGTTTTTATTTTTTGCCCCAGCGGTTTGGGAAAATATCCGTCGTTGGCAATCACAGCCATAAGACGCGAGGCTCCAAACAGAGTTCCGCTGATAGCACTCGATGTCGCCAGTAAAGCTCCAAATATCACAATAAATTGTCCGAATTTACCTAAATAAGTCGCTGCACCCGCCGCTAGTGCGTACTCTTTATCGCTGATGATGATTTCTTTGGGAATGGTCGCCAGAGTGGAAATCGCTAGGGCTACATAAAGAATTGTTGCTATGAATATTGCCGAATAAATGGCTCGCGGGATGTTTTTCTGCGGGTTTTCCATTTCGTTATAGGCGTGAATCACCAATTGAAATCCCTCATATGCGACGAAGGTGATTGAAGAAACGATAAGAATTTGTATTAATGTCGTTTGACTTTCAAATATGGGTACGAGGTTGTGAAAATCTCCTTTTCCTGCAAGCAAGCCGGAGATAAATAACAAAATCACAATTTTGGTATAAACGAGTAAGTCTTCCAGCTTTCCCATACCTTTGACGCTGACGAGATTGATGATTGCGAAAAAAGATATGATGGCAGCGGCAATTATTTTTTGCCAGATTTCTGTATGGAAGAATTCAATCTGACTGCAAAAATAGGATGAGAACGTGAAAGCATAAAGTGCTAAAGTGCTGATATATCCAAAGACAATCAGCCAGCCAATGATAGAAGCTGCCAGAGTGTTTTTGGGGAAAGATTTCTTGAAAAATGAATAGGTTGCACCCTCATCTTGATAAAGTAAAGCCAGTTTGACATAGGAATAGGCAGCTAATAATGCCAAAAGTCCGCCAATCAAAATGGCGATTGGTGTGGCATTGCCGATATTTTCAGTGGCTATTCCCAGAATTGAAAAGATACCGCCACCGACCATTCCGCCCAGAGCGATGGCAATCAATTCGCCTAATCCTAAATCTTTTTTTCTGACTCTGGTGAGCTTGGTCATGGCAAAGTTCGTTTTTAAAAAATTATGGCAGTTTATTTAAAGTAGATTTTGCCAGATTGGTCCAGTATCTTTCTTTCTTTTGGTAAAATTTGGGTGCCAGTTTACTGCGTTGTATGGAATCTTGAAGGACTTGCTTGGCTTTTTCTATTTGATTCTTTTCGATAAGTAAAAGTGCATAACGCACACGACCTTCTTCTCCGGGATAATTGTCTGAAACAACGGCGTATTCTTCGAGTGCTTTATCGTGATTTTTTAACATTTCGTGGTTTCGGGCATAGAGCAAATGTCCGTCTGGTGAGGTGAAATTAGGATTCATTTCAATCAAATCATCCAATGTTTGCAGAGAGTTTTGGAATTGCTCTTTGCCAAAAAAAGCAAAAGCCAGTTTAAGCATGATATTCGGATCACCTTCACCCACGCCTTTGAGGCAGGACTGGTAAAGTTCGATGGCATCATCGAACATTTTCGCTTCATAGCATTCGTCAGCTAATTTGAGTTTGTTTTCCAGAGTGTTGGCAATTTGCAGTTGTTCTTTTCTTTTGCGGAGTTCACGTTGTGGATCAATGGCTTTAATCAAACTGTTGGTGGCATTGTGAACGGTTCTGGATTGTTGCAATTCAGGGAGAATTTGTGTGAAAACATAAATTGCCGAGCCGATGACCGGAATAAACATGATGATATAAATCCAGTACATTTCTCTTTGAGTTTTAACCACATGAATGGCGAGAGCGACTTGTATAATGAGTGCTAAACCAATTGCCGGCATGATTTTCTCTTTTGAATATTAATCTTGCAGTATAATTCCTCTCATCAGGAAGTCAATAAATTCACATATCAAGGCTTAGCTTGCAATGAATGGTCACTCCATTGATAAAAGCTATAACGCAGAGATGAGAATTTAGTGGCTTCCCTAATTTATTGATATATTGATGAAAGGTTTAAGTTTATTCACCTTTATACTGTGTTATCAGTATTCGACTTAGAATGACTAAACCATCATTCTAATGTCTTGTCGGAATAAATAAAATTAAACTGATGGAGGATATAATACTGCAAGGTTAATATCGTTATTCCTGTTCCACCCAACCGGACTCACCATCGGTCCAGTGTTCATTTTTCCAGATGGGAACTCTGGATTTGACTTCGTCAAGTATGTATCGACATGCTTTGAAGGCGGCATCACGGTGTGCGGCGGAAACGCCAACCCAAACAGCCATATCACCGATAGCCAATGTTCCGATTCGGTGAGTGCAGAGAGCTTTTTTGATGGAAAATTTTTCAAAAGCCTCTTGGATAATTTGATTACCTTCTTTTTCAGCTAATTTTGTGTAGGCCTCATAAGCGAGTTTTAATACCGATTTGCCTTGATTGTGATTTCTCACCCAGCCTTCAAAACAGACAAATCCACCGCATTCGTCATCCAGAGCTTGCTTTTTTAATTCGCTATCGTTGATTGGATTCTCGCTGAGACGAAACACTTCAACCTCCTGAAGCCGGTGGCAAAAAGGCGATTTCATCACCATCTTCAATCGCTGTTGACCAATCGCAGAATTCATCATTTATGGCAACTTTAATACTGGGTTTGAAAGGTTCTGATGAAGCGAATTTTAGCAATTCGATATATAGCTCTTCAATATTATTGCTTTCGGTTTCTAAATCCAGATGATTATTTTCCCAAATTTCTTTGAGCTTTCCAAAAAACAAAACTTTTATATTTTTCATAAGGTTATATCTGATTTTCCACCGGTTTTCTTAATCAGTTTAGTTTCAGTAATGACCATATCATGTGACAATGCCTTACACATATCATAAATGGTTAATGCCGCAACGCTGGCACCGGTCAGTGCTTCCATTTCCACACCGGTTTTATGATGCAATGAAACCTCACAAGTGATTTCTGCATTTCCATCGCTGTTAGTGATGATGTTGATTTTACATTTTTCGATAGCTAGTGAGTGACAAAAAGGAATCAATTCATGAGTTTTCTTGGCAGCCATCACTCCGGCAATAATTGCGGTGTGATACACCGGTCCTTTCTTTGTTACTAATTCATCGCCTTGGAAATATCTTTTGATTTCATTAGGGAAAATAACGGTGCAGGTTGCAATTGCAGTACGCTTAGTAACGCTTTTATCACTGACATCAACCATTGTCGGGTTGTTATTTTTGTCGATGTGGCTTAAATCTGTCATTCTATCCCCCGATTACATACATTTCGATTTTATCTTTGCCTGTTTCAATTTGGTGTCTGAGTTCGCTGTAACGATCATCTCTGGCTTGCCAGATTTCAGCTATCTTTTGAGAAAGTAAATCCGCATGATTGGTTCTTAAGTATTTTCTGAGGTCATGTGATTGATGAGAAAATAAGCAAGTATAAAGTTTTCCGTCAGCGGAAATACGGGCTCGGGAACAGTCCTGACAAAACGGCTTGGAAATTGAAGTGATAAAGCCTATTTCTCCTTCAAAATCCTTGTATTTATAACGACTGGCGACTTCACCTTTATAGTTAGGGTTGAGTGGCTCAATTTTCCATTGTGATTCAATAATCTGAATGATTTCTTTAAAACTGAGGACATCATTTAACTGCCAGTCATTTTGTTTCCCACATCCGCCTCTCGATAAAACGTACCACAACATTGGTGTTTTGATATTTTTCAAAAGCGGAATGATTTGGTTTTCATTCACTCCGGCGAATCACACAATTCCAGTTTTACACTTTTAAGAGAGGAGTTTCGTGCCGCTTCGATCGCATTGAGAACAATATCCAGTTGACCTTTTTCGCCGGACATTTGGTGATAAAGTTGCGGGTCTAAGCTATCAATGCTGATATTGACTCGATCCAATCCGGCTTTTATCAAATCCGGTAATTGTTTCTCCAGCAGTAAACCATTGGTGGTTAAGGCAATATCCTCAATGGATTTGATTTCTTTAATTTTGGAAATTAGTTGATCGAGATTTTTGCGTAATAAGGGCTCTCCGCCAGTGATGCGGATTTTATTGACGCCATAGTTCGCAAATACCGCGACAATCTTTTCGATTTCATCAAAACTCAAACGTTCATCAGGTTTTAAAAATTGGTAATTATCATCAAATTTTTCTTTTGGCATACAATAAGGACAACGGTAATTGCAAGTATCCATCACCGAAATTCTTAAATCCCGTATGGGTCGATTGAGTTTATCAACTAACATTGAGCGCAGAAAAATAGGATTGTTTGAGGGACTTCCACTTTTTATGGTTTTCAGTTTGATGGCTCTCGTCAGTCAGTTTATCTATTGACCTCTTTAAACGCTTAAGATTCGCTTTTTGCCATGATTTTTTTGGATTTTTAATGCTGCAATTATCAAAATCAATGAGATAAATTTTGTTGGTTTCGTTCTCAATCAGTATATTATGAGCATTCAAATCAGCATGATAAACATTTTTTTGGTGAAACAATGCAATGGTTTTTCCAATGGAATTCCAAATTTCAATATTGCTATCGGTATTTAGCAATTGTGAAAATACCTGCGTATTTGGGATGTATTCAATCAAAATATTTGCCTGATAAAACAAGCCTTTTTTACAGGATTGAGCCGCAACCGGTTGTGGAGTAGGCAGTTCCAGTTGCTGAAGTTTTTGCAATAAGCGAAACTCTTTGAAACTTCGGGTTTTATCCAAAGATGACCAAAAATACTTATCTTTATTGAATTTGGCAGGCACACCACCTCGATAATAATGCCTGAGCATCATTTTTGTATTTCCTGATTTCACCATCCAGGCTGATCCACGTCCGCTGCTCGCTCCTAACAACCGACCGTTGTTGAGCCAGAATTTATCATCAAACCATTCGGCTGTGACGTCATCTTTCAGCTCATCTTTGGCAATAATCCAGCAAGTCCCGGATTTTTTTACAAGGCTTTCTGACATACAATTCAGATAAGAAATAAAGCAGACAAGGATAACATATTTTGGAAAAATTTGATAAATCTATGCTAATATACATGGCTTTTTTAACACTCGGGATTGAATAATTTATGGGTCACTCAAAGGTCATAATTGCTATTGTTGTCACTATTGTGGTGGTGAAATTAATTGCTGTTCATCTGTATTTGCGCACAAAAATCAATCAATCCGATTCCCAAAAAGACCAATCTTCAAAGGATGATTAACTCCATTTGCATTCTGCGTTTATCTGCCATCGGTGATGTGACACATGCTTTACCGGTGATTGCCACTCTGCAAAATCGCTTCCCTAACGCCAAAATCACCTGGATTATCGGCAAAATAGAATATAAATTGATGAAAGGGTTGAAAGGTGTTGAGTTTGTATTATTCGATAAATCCAAAGGCTCAAAAGGCTATAAAGAAGTTAAAGAGCAACTGAAAGATACCACTTTTGATGTTTTGCTACAAATGCAATACTCTTTTCGTGCCAATCGTTTGGCATGGAAAATTAAAGCCAAACAACGCGTTGGGTTTGATAAAAAACGCTCCAGAGAATTTCACAGTTACAAATTGACACACCGAATTGCCGCTGTAGAAAAACAGCACGTCCTTGATAGTTTTATGGAGTTCACCAAAGTTTTAGGTGTGAAAGAAAAAGAATTTATCTATCAATGGAATATTGAAACCGAAGCGGATGATCAGAAATTTGTTAATCAATACATTCAGAAAGATAGAAAAAATGTAATTATCAGTCCTTGTTCCAGTAAAAAAACTCGGAACTGGTCTGTAGAAAACTATGCAAAAATTGCTGATTATTTGGTCGAAAAATATCAGGCTCATGTGATAATTTGCGGAAGCCCTTCTCCCTATGAGATTGAAATTGCAGGGGAAATTGAAGAGTTATGCAAACATCCGGTGACCAATATCGCCGGAAAAGACACCTTGAAACAATTGTATTTAATGATGAAGTCGGCTGATTTAGTGATTTCTCCAGATTCCGGTCCGATGCACATTGCCAATGCCGCCCGAACACCAGTGATTGGATTGCATATAGCGACTATATCAAAAAGAAGCGGAGCCTATAATTATCCGAATCTTGCAATCGATGTGTTTGATCAAGCCGCTGGTTTGGTTGGAAAAAATCCTGAAAAAATCCGTTGGGGCGGACAAGTTGTCCACCCTGAGGCAATGAATCTCATCACTCAGGAAATGGTGAGAGAAAAGATTGATTTGGTTCTGGGTGTATAGACCGCATCCCGTCATTCCGTACTAGCGTTAGCGTGATACGGAATCTCAGTGGGAATCGTGGTAACTTTTGTATCGCAAAGAAGACGCAAAGGTACGAGAAGTTTTTATTAGACATTTCGAGCGAGTAAATTCATAATTTTCCGTCATTTCTGTAAAATCATAATATTACTCTTGAATATCTAATTATAATGTATATACTTGAATATACATAAAAACAGTAAATCAATATGCTTACAAAAATCCAGAAATGGGGAAATAGCCAGGGAATCAGAATTCCGAAAATTATCCTTGAAAGCTCTCTGATTGAGCTTGGTGAAGAGGTGGATATTTCTATTGAGAATGGAAGGATTGTTTTAACCCCAACAAAAAGGATTCATGGCCGGTTTGCGATTGCTGATCTGGTTGCTGAAATGCCAAAAGAATACAACATATCTGAAGAAGATTGGGGTGAATCTGAAGGAAAGGAAGAATGGTAAATTACATTCCTGAAAAAGGTGATTTTGTAGTTCTGAACTTTAATCCTCAATCCGGTCATGAACAAAAAGGGAAAAGACCTGCATTGGTTATCAGTAATCAGCATTTTAATCAAGCTACCGGATTAGCTGTTGTCTGCCCATTAACCAATACAAACAGAAGAATTCCATTTCATTTAGATGTATCGCAAACGACTACACTTACGGGTTTTATCATGGTTGAACAAATGAAATCCGTGGATTACAGAGCCAGAAGAGCTAAATTTATCGAAAAAGCTGATAAATATCTACTTAATGATGTCTTGAGTATTGTGGATGCTTGTATTTATCAGTAGCAATGATTTACTAGTATGACGCATTGTGAATTATGGCTTTATTTGTAATTTAATTTCAGTAACGCAAAGTTCGCCAAGAAAACGCAAAGAATAAATCGAACTGTCATTCTGAGGAACGAAGTTACGAAGAATCTTAAGATATTGAAAATTACGCCAATTTCAGGAGATTCTTTGTTTTTGGCTTAGGATGACAGCATATATTACGATGGATTATAAAAATATCAAAAGAATGTTGGGCTTCATTGCATTCAGTGCAAGCCTACGTGCTAGTTCGACTAATCAGATGTCATTGGATTAGTTGTTCTTACCAGAGGTTGTTTTGGTTTTAGATTCAATGGCTTTAATTATTTTATCCAGTTTTTTTCCATCTTCTTCTAATTTGGCTATTCTTTTTTCTACTTCGGCTATTTCTTTTTCTACTTCGGCTATTTCTTTTTCTCCTTCGGCATTTTCTTTTCTAATAATATCCATACTACAACCCGATTCCAGCTTTGCTTGTTCTTTTGTTGTTTCTCCTTTTTTTACCATTGTTCTGCCATCAATCACACCATTATGATTGAAATCACATTGAGCCAAAAGCTCTGGATTTTCCGGAGTTTCGGCTTGTGACATTGAAGAAAAACAAATAAAAAATAAACAGATTGAGAGTAAATACTGAGGAGTTTTGTACATTATAACTGAATTTAGATGATCTAACGAGTTTTAAATTTTAAATGCCATGTATCGTTATGTCAAAGATTTTTATATCTTTCACATTAGCTCAGGATGACAGATTTTTTAATAATTCTCGTAGATACTGTCTTAAAGTTCGACAAGACCGAAAAAGTAATCAACAAGTCCGTTTATCTTGCTTTGGGCGTTAATATGGAAGGTCATAAGGAGCTTTAGGCATGTGGCTTGCTGAAACTGAAGGTGCCAAATCCTGGCTGGGAGTCCTCACAGAATTGCAAAACAGAGGCGTTAAAGATATTCTCATTGCTTGTGTTGATGGATTAAAAGGTTTCCCGAAGCCATTGAGACTGTTTATCCTGATACACAAATCCAGCTGTGTATCGTGCACATGGTGCGCAACTCCATCAAGTATGTTCCATACAAGGATTACAAGGCAGTTACAGCTGATTTGAAGAGCATTTATAAATCCATCACAGAAGATGAAGCTTTGCTTGCATTGGATGAATTCTGTTCCAGTTGGGACGGTAAATATCCACAGATTGGCAAATCATGGAGAGCAAACTGAACAATCTCAAACACCTTTTGACTACCCTGAAGATATTAGAAAAGTCATTTACACCACTAAATGCGATAGAATCACTCAATAGTGTTATCAGAAAGGTGATTAAAAAGCGTAAGATATTCCCTACTGACGATTCTGCCAAAAAGGCGATATTTTTGGTTGTAAAGAGGCCTCCGCAAATGGACTATGCCCATTCGCAACTGGAAGCCTGCTTTGAATCGTTTTGTGATAGAATTGAAAATCGCTTAGGTGATTATTTATGAGCGCAGATACACAGAATTGTTTACAGGCTCTAGCAATGATTTACTAGTATGACGCATTGTGAATTATGGCTTTATTTGTAATTTAATTTCAGTAACGCAAAGTTCGCCAAGAAAACGCAAAGAATAAATCGAACTGTCATCTTGAGGAACGAAGTTACGAAGAATCTTAAGATATTGAAAATTACGCCAATTTCAGGAGATTCTTTGTTTTTGGCTTAGGATGACAGCATATATTACGATGGATTATAAAAATATCAAAAGAATGTTGGGCTTCATTGCATTCAGTGCAAGCCTACGTGCTAGTTCTGACTAATCAGATGTCATTGGATTAGTTGTTCTTACCAGAGGTTGTTTTGGTTTTAGATTCAATGGCTTTAATTATTTTATCCAGTTTTTTTCCATCTTCTTCTAATTTGGCTATTCTTTTTTCTACTTCGGCTATTTCTTTTTCTACTTCGGCTATTTCTTTTTCTCTCCTTCGGCATTTTCTTTTCTAATAATATCCATACTACAACCCGATTCCAGCTTTGTTGTTCTTTGTTGTTTCTCCTTTTTTACCATTGTTCTGCCATCAATCACACCATTATGATTGAAATCACATTGAGCCAAAAAGCTCTGGATTTTCCGAGTTTCGGCTTGTGACATTGAAGAAAACAAATAAAAAATAAACAGATTGAGAGTAAATACTCGAGGAGTTTTTTTGTACATTATAACTGAATTTAGATGATCTAATGAGTTTTAAATTTTAAATGCCATGTATCGTTATGTCAAAGATTTTTATATCTTTCACATTAGCTCAGGATGACAGATTTTTTAATAATTCTCGTAGATACTGTCTTAAAGTTCAAGCATTACCCGTGGTGCATTTAGGCAATTTTACTTTTTAAATTGTTAATATTACGATTTTCAGAGTGGTTGATAAATTGAATTACAGTTAAAGCCGTTAACTTTGAAAGTATTCCCGATTTGAACCCATCAAATGTTTTTGCATAATTCCTGCGAATCATAAATTGGTCGCAAAGCTGAGAAAACAAAGTCTCAATTCGTTTCCTGTTCTTGAAAGTATCCAATGCATCTTTCTGAAGTTAAACTGATTTTTACGCATAGGAACCTCCAGCCTAATTTCCCTCGTTTCAAATAAATCAAGTTGAATGCTATGACTCAGGCAACTTTATCACCAATTAAATAACAACTTTAAGCTGTTCTTTAACATCATTCAGATAATGGATGTCGTGGACATTAGCCGGTGTCAAATCAAATCCTTTGAAAACACCGGCAGAAGAGCATACTGAATGAAGTTTGTATCCATAGAAGCTCATTTTTGAGATGCACAATACCCATGATTGGGTGATGAGTTCATATCCTCTTTGCAGATTGTTGACCTAGCGGCACGGCTCATTTTGCAGACCTCCAAGGGCATACTGTCGATGACAAAGTGCTTGTCATCGCCAATCATTGCCTCTGCCATTTTCTTCCTAACTTGTTCAATATAAAGGAATAATCCACGCTTTCTTCTGTTATATACGGTTCTTTCAATTTTATCCAGAAGGTACTGAGGCAGTTTGTTAAACAAGTCTCTTTCGGAGTCAATCTCTTAGGTATTCTGATGTAATATTGATTGCAATTAACTCAATATCGCTTAGTTTTGGAGTTCTGTTTGATTTAAAAGTTCTTTTGGGGGTTCACTTTAGTGCAATGTATTTAATATTTTGGTATAACTAGATTCTAAGTTACTCATTTTGTAGTGTATTTTGGATGTTGAGAATCCTAAATATACACGGCTTTTGCTAATGAGTAACTTACTTTTTTAGCTTTTTGCTAAATGCACCACGGGTAAGCATTATATCAAATTATTTGTCAGCTACAGAACAACCATGGGGCTCTGCTCCAAACCCCGAAGTATTTATAAAACAAAAGCAAGTTATGTTACAATGTTTATGTGGTACAGGCAGAAGTGCCAATGACTATAGAACGGAAGCAAGGGCAAACTATTTTAGTTTGCCTTGCATTTTTTATAATTTGGATTAAATGCAGTTTCCGATTTCAAAACTCCATAAGAAAGAACTAGCAGCTTCCTCATTACAGCACAAATTGCTACTTTCTTGGGTTTACCTTTGTTTATCAATTTGTCATAAAAGTTGATAAGAATTGGATTGTATTTCGAAGCAACTATAGCTGGCATGTATAAAGATTTACGTAGTCGTTTATGACCCATTTTTGATAATCTAGAGACCTTCAGACTAGTACCAGAGTTTTCAATAAAAGGGTTGATACCTGCATAACTGGTTACTTGCCCAGATGTCGCAAATAAAGAAATATCACCAAGATATGCCAATATTGACCAAGCTGTTATTTCTCCAATTCCATCAATTGTAATCAATAGTTTTACCTGTTTTTTTAGAATCAAATCTTGATTGACACATTCTTTTATTGAGTTTTTAATGACCTTTATTTGTTTTTCAAAGTGCTTTATTGTTTGCTTTATGAATTTAACGGAGACTTTATCTAGGGTTGATTCTAAATGATTAACTTCTTGTATTTTAAGTAAATTTACTTGTTCTAATCGAGTAACTAGAGCTTGTAGTCTTTGAAAGTACTTGCTTTTTAGTGTATAAAGATAATTCTCAATTCCACCTTCATTTTGAAGGTTTTTACAGTATTGTGCAATACATAATGAATCAGCTTTATCTGTTTTGTTTCGATTCATTTTCATTCGTGCATAGTTCTTTATTTTGTAAGGGTTGGAAACAATAGTCTTGTATTTTTTCTTAACTAAAAAAGAAGCCAAGTGTGCGCCATAAACTCCTGTTGCTTCCATACAAATATAATTTTCTGTTTTAAATGATTTTATCCATTTATGAAAAAGAAAAAAACCTTGTGAGTTATTTTTAAATTTCTTATGACTTGATTTATTATCAAGTAAAGCAGTTACATCAAATGTTAATTTAGAAATATCAATACCAAAATAAATCATAATTTATCCCTCAGTGAGCTATAATATTGCTGGTGATTGAATAATTAACTGCCATACATTCTTGTAACTATTCGTGCTATAGCCGCTAGCTATGCACAAGATACCGTTCGTATTTATGGTGGTTAATGTAAGGGGTAGGTGTTAATCTACATAACAGATTCTCAATGATCTAAGGTTGGCGACAACATCTTTACCCCTTTATTCAATTGCCATTGAATAGTGTAACCCAATTGCTTGTTATTACACACATTTGAATGATACAAGGTTGGCGCTGAATGCAATGAAGCCCAACATTTCGGTAAATGTATTGGGTCTTGTAAATTCAACCTGAGTTTTTTAGATTCTTCGGCTCGTTTCACTCGCTCAGAAAGACAGCATTATTTTATAATCTCTGTGTCGCTCCGTGTCTCCTCTGTGAAACTCTGTGTTCCTTACACAATAAACCTTTGCTTTACACAACTACTTCTGCAATTTATTCTTTACAGCTACCAAAATCGCCAAAACAAAAAAAGCTCCCGGTGGCAATATGGCTATCAGAAATCCTTTATATTCCCCAATGAGTTTTAAGTTGATGACACGACCAAATTCACCAAAAAGTAAATTGGCTTGCGAGAATAGGCTGCCTTGACCGATGATTTCCCTGATAGCACCGATGATGAATAAGACCAATGCAAACCCCAAAGCGGTGAAGAATCCATCTTTCATCGATAACCACAGACCATTTTTCGAGGCAAAACTTTCGGCACGGGCGATGATGATGCAGTTGGTTACAATCAATGGAATAAATATCCCAAGTATCAGATAAAGTTCGTGAAAATAGGCATTCATAAACATTTCCAACGCGGTCACTACGCTGGCAATAATTAACACAAATAGAGAAATTCGTATCTCTTTTTTGGTGATTGGTTTGATGATGGAAACCAATGAGTTCGTGACTGTCAGGGTAAATATGGTTGCAATTCCCAAACCTAAGGCGTTAATTGCAGAGTTGGAAACAGCCAAAAGAGGGCATAAACCTAAAAGCTGGACGAGAGCAGCGTTGTTGTCAATTAAACGCTCTTTGATAAATCCGCTCATGATGATTTCTCCTGATTAATACTTGAAACATCCATGTTTTGAAATTTTGCTTTGTGCGTTTGGTAATAATCCAATGCCTGTTTGATTGCTTTCACAATGGCTCTGGGTGTGATGGTTGCGCCGGTAATTTGATCGAATTCACCACCATCTCTTTTGACATTCCATCGTTTTGGTTGAGGGTTGCTTAGTGATTTTTGCGGAAATTGTTTGAGCCAGTCACTTCTCGTAGCGATAACCAAATCCCCAAGACCGGGAGTTTCGTGTTGTTCAATGATTTTAACTGTAGTAATTTCACCATTCGCTTTGATTCCAACCATGATATCTATATCACCGGAATAACCATCTCTGGCTGTTACAGGAATGGCAACAACTGAAAGTTGGTTGTTTTGCAGTCCCAGATAAACAGTTTGAGGTTTTCTGTGACCTAATAATTCGGGTTCATAAATTTCAATAACCGACTCAACTAAATTGTTATCATGCAGTTGAATTGGGATTAAATCTTCCAGACTTTTTAATAATAATTCGGTCTTTTGTTGTTCAATTCTATCATGTGTCAGATTTTCGCTGAGCATTAAAAGTCCTGCTGTCAGCATTGTAACCAGACTGAGAATGAGTGGAATTTTGATAAAATTTGACATTATTTCTGACCGTAGGCTTTTGGAATGGTTAACCGGTCAATCAATGGTGCGGATAAATTCATCAACAACACACCGAATGCGACGCCGTCAGGGAAATTTCCGAATTCACGAATCAGAACAGTCATTACTGCCACACCGATGGCGAAAATAATTTGGCCTTTAGGGCTG